>JAGPAO010000009.1:21202-23069 GCA_018063805.1 Synergistaceae bacterium
AAAGCACCGACGCCTGTTGTCTTAGCCCATGCCGCTTTACCAGAAGAAGAGAACCTCGATGAAGAACCTATGGCGCTTGTCGATTTTGACGCAATCAAACAACCGACAGTTTCCCAGCCGACGGTGCCGCAGCCCTCAGCTGCTCCGCAGAGTGAATTTCTGCGGCAGTTCCCCGATGCATCCGCAGGGGATTCCGTCTTTAAAGAACGAGAAGAACCGGTGAAAGCATCGACGCCTGTTGTCTTAGCCCATGCGGCTTTACCCGAGGAAGAGAACCTCGATGAAGAGCCTATGGCGCTTGTCGATTTTGACGCAATCAAACAACCGTCAGTCCCGCAGCCGATGGTGCCACCGCCCTCAGCTGCTCCGCAGAGTGAATTTCTGCGGCAGTTCCCCGATGCATCCGCAGGGGATTCCGTCTTCAAAAAACAAGAAGAACAGGTCAAAGCACCGACGCCGTTTGTGCAAAAGGAACCGACACCTGATAATCAAGTCTCCTTTGATGAAGACGATGGAATCCCCGTTTTGGAGATTCATTCCGATGCGGGAGAATCCTATTTAAAACCGATTTCGCACCATTCGAAAAATGTAGCGACCCCAACAGAGATACTTCCTTTTGAGCAGGATGAAGAAGATGGAATCACTGTCCTTGAAATCACTGCCCAAAACGGAGAGGAAAACTCGACCGCGCCGCAAAAGGACGCAGACTCGGATTATCCCTTGGAGAGCGCTATCCTCAAACCGCTTGAAATGATAGAGATTGCCCCCGATGAAAGTTTCGATGAAGGGCTTGCGATTCAGAAAGCGGGAGAGGTGCACATCCCAGCTCATGCCCATAAACCGGATGAGACGGTACACGGCGGGCTTGAACGCGCTCTTGAAATTATCTTTGAAGAAGATCCCGATGGAGACGGCCATCCGGGGACGTTCACGCCATCAAACAGCGGATCCCCGACACCGCCTAAGCCGCAGCAAAAGACACCGGAAGCCGGCGGACGCAATGAATCAATACAGCCAAAATCATTGACTCGCGGAAGTTTGGAAATATCCAAATCCATACCGCAAAAGAAAAAAAGCGAGGTGCCGATTATCAACACACGGTATCTCGACGTTCCTCGCCCGAAAACAAGACCCGCGCGAGTCGTCCTCCCTGAGCAAAAAACGCAGCAACAGGAGGAAAACACACCGATAGAGGAAATAATACAGCACAGCACACTCCGTGTACCCCTCGAAGTACCTAAGCAGGAAGAGACAAAACTCCCGGAGCCTGCTCCTGAGGTTGCCGTTGTGCCTGCAGACATCCAACAGGAGCCAAACACACAGGATGAGCCGTGCCTCGTGATCGAAGCACCCAAGCAGGAAGAGTCCAAACTCCCGGAGTCGGCTCTTGAGGTTGCCGTTGTGCCTGCGGACATCCAACAGGAGCCAAACACGCAGGATGAGCCGTGCCTCGTGATCAAAGCACCCAAACAGGAAGATACCAAACTCCCGGAGCCTGATCTTGAGATTGCCGTTGTGCCTGCGGATATCCAGCAGGAGCCAAACACGCAGGATGAGCCGCGTCTTGTGATCGAAGCACCCAAGCAGGAAGAGTCCAAACTCCCGGAGTCGGCTCTTGAGGTTGCCGTTGTGCCTGCGGACATCCAACAGGAGCCAAACACGCAGGATGAGCCGCGTCTTATGATCGAAGCACCCAAGCAGGAAGAGTCCAAACTCCCGGAGTCGGCTCTTGAGATTGCAGTTGTGCCTGCGGATATCCAGCAGGAGCCAAACACGCAGGATGAGCCGTGTCTCGTGATCGAAGCACCCAAGCAGGAAAAGGCCAAGCTCCCGGAGCCTGCTCCTGAGGTTACCGCTGTGCCTGCGA
>JAGPAO010000009.1:23169-27653 GCA_018063805.1 Synergistaceae bacterium
GTTGTGCCTGCGGATATCCAGCAGGAGCCAAACACGCAGGATGAGCCGTGTCTCGTGATCGAAGCACCCAAGCAGGAAAAGGCCAAGCTCCCGGAGCCTGCTCCTGAGGTTACCGCTGTGCCTGCGAGGAAAACAACCATGAAACACAGTGCTTCCCTACGCCAAAAAAGTGCGTCCCGCACTAGACTTTCAACCCCGATCATGCCCAAGATGGAGGAAAAAGCGGATGCTTCCCAAACGTTCATTTCTGTCCCTACGCCGCAGGTTCTTCCCTTCCAGAAACCCGGTGAGAAAAAGAGAGAGACGGAAATTAGGCTGGCTCCTCCGATGACTCCTTTGGCAAAAAATGAAGACAAAGAGAACGAGAATATCTCCCGAGGAAATGAGGCCTGGAAACTGGAGTATTTCCCCGTCAGTATCCATTGTTTGCTCCAAATCTTTACCTTGGGGATTTTTCCCTACCTTTGGTTTTCTGATCGCTGGAAAACCTTCAACCAGTTTTCCAACGATGAAAAAATAAACACGACGACAGCTCGCTCTTACATCATCTTTGGAGCCATTGCACAGGTCGTAGCAGCGGTGGCGATTATTTTCTCTCTGTTTATCCCGGAGGCGACTCTTTTATCACTTTCAGAAAAAGTGCCGACGGGACTGGGCGCTTGGCTCCTTGGCTTTTTCGCCCCCAAAACGCTCTGGATGCTTTACGGGTTTATTCTGTGCACGGTCGTTCTGCCCTTACGAACACTCATCTATTTCAATATTCGTTGGAATATTCGCATGGTAGCCAATGAGTGGGATCCCGAGGAACGCATGGCACCGCGTACCATAGGCTCTTGGCTTGGGCTCTTTTTAGGGGGGACTGCCTACCTTCAGCACCATATTAACCGCCTTATCGCCCTAGGAATGCTTGTAACAGACTATGAAGATGACGAATGGGATGCATTCCAGGATCCTATCAGCTTTATCCGCTCCCTGGCTATTGATTCGGATGATGCAGAAGACCCCATTCCCACAAGAGCCAGATAATGACGCCCTGCCCTCACTGCTCTGTCATCATCAGCGATGAATGGAATAAACCGTACTGCCCTTTTTGCGGGGAAAAGGTTGTCTTGGAATCTTCCATGAATGGATCTTCGGAAACAAACGCGTCGGCGCTTACCTTAGAAGAAACACGCTTGGACCGAAAAAACAAAAAAAAGAAAAAAGACAGAAAAGTCGTTCTCGTACCGGCATCCAACGCGGTCGTAGCCCCTCTGGATAGAATTTCCAACGTAAAGATGGCTTTGCTCACCCTTTTTACGCTCGGGCTCTTCCCTGTGTATTGGTTTGCCGCTCGCTTTCCCCGCTTCAACCGTCTCGCGCGCAAAGAGGAACAAATCGAGGGATGGCTTGCAGTCCTTGATCTCCTCCTGTTCCTCATCTGGTGGGGCGCACTGGTCATCGGCATTATTAACGTGATACTCATTCTCTCCGATATTGCGATTGAGACGCAGATGTTCCGCAACGGAATCGAATGGAAGGGCCTTTTCCTGCTCCTCCGTATCGCTGCGTCTAAAAGTTCCGAGTTCTTTCTGACATGGCCTTTTTTCGCCATCCCCATTATGTTTTTACTGCACCGTTACCTGATCCTCTGGGCGCGGTGGAACCTCCGCTCCTTTGTAGCCAGGAGAAACCGGGAAATGGCTAAAAACGTTGCACCCTCTTGGTTTTTTTTGTGGATCTTCGGCGGGCTGTATCTCCAACACCACATCAACCTTCTCCACGATGCTCAATTTTTCCTCACCAGAGGCCAATCATAGCTCCATAAAATAGAGGTGAACCCCGATTGCGGGGTTCACCTCTTCACCTGAAACGATCTTTTAACGATAAAGCGCTTTTATTGGTAACGCGCCCTTAATTTTTGCCTCTGTTTTCGTGGTTCAGCAGCTTGGCAATATTGCGATTGACCTTTCTCATGTAGGCAAAAGACGAACCGCCGTAGTAACGAGTCATTGCCTGCTGGACCGTACCGTAAGCTTTGATGTAACGAGAAAGGAGAAGACACCCCGCAGCGACCCCAAGCTCCGGATCAAACATCTGTTCCCTGCTGCTGATGCCATTTGCGCCCAGCAAACCGTTGTGAACGGTCCAGCGAACTTGCATCACGCCGAGAGCTCCCTTCGAACTCTGAGCACCGGGATTAAAACGGCTCTCCGCATGCGCTACGCCAACGGCTAGCGGCACCGAAACACCGTATTTATTGCTATAATGGACGAGAGCAGTAGCCTCTCTCCACGCAGTTTTATGATCTATCCGGTCATTTTGAGAGCGAATAAACGTCGTTAAACTAGCTACTTTCCTCTGAAGAGCCACCGGCATATAGCGCAAATGCCTCAGGACAGAAGTTGGGTGCGTGCTCATCCAAACATCCAGATGATCACTGACAAGCCCCATTCTTTCCAGCGTTTTTAGGACAGAGGCATCGTAAGGCGGAATAAACTGGGCAATAGGCAACTCTTTCACATCCGTAGGGGCAGAAAGAACCATATCCGAGTCGGGCGACGCGGATTTCGCAGGGACAAGAGAAGAAACGGGGGAAGAAACAGCGAGGGGTTCTGCTGCCGTTGCGCCGGGTTGACGTGCAACTACCAGCAAAAGAACGATAAGAGCAGGAAGAAGCATACGCTTCCATGAATGGATTCTCTGGTGCATCTTTACAGACCTCCTTGAGCAAGGGACACCTCTTAATAAGATATTTTCTAAATTATCTATCAATTAGCGTCCGGTGTTTCAGGTAGGCGTAATCATACCCTACAAAACGCATCTGTCAAGCATGAAGCACGCAAGAAACATTTATTTTAAATATATTGCATGATTAATATTATTTATTATCAGATAAAAAATATCCAATATGCATTAAAAATTAATATCTATAAGCGCGTCACCTTCACCGCAAATTCTACGAGGCTTCGACGACACGCCTCGGCGGAGCAGAAAAAACTTATCCCTATCGGGAAAATCAGGAGGGCATACGGAATGCACAATAAAATCATTCAAAATCTCAGGGAGACGTTGCTTTTATTCGGTTCTTTCCCCGGCACGGAATGCATCGAGGAGAACGGCGGCGTTTTTTATTGCTCCTACATTCCTTCAGCAGGCGAAAACTACCTGCTGCTTCCCCCGGACAAAGCCAACTTAAACGCATCACTGTTGCGCGGCATTGCCTTTTTTAAAGATCGCGACACCCCCTTTATCTGCCCCGTTTCGATACCCCATGACGAGAGCACAATATTACTGCTGGAAAATTCGGGAATGCGAGAGCGTGCACGCCTGACCGGAATGATCCGGAACCTAAAGGGATACGAAACAAAACAGGAAGAGACGCCCCCCCTTTTAAGCAGTTCTGAAAACCCGGAACGGTTAGCCAATGCTCTTTGGCGCGCCTTTGACTCCGATGATTGCGCTCCGGAACAATTTATATCTTTCATTCAAGGAGCCCTAAGCACAGATAAAGTCAACATCTACGCCCTGCAGCAATGCGGAGAAATTGCTGCCATCACGATGCTTACAAAAACACAAGATACAGCCGGGATTTATTACGTCGCAACACTGCCTGCTTTTAGACGAAAGGGGCTTGGGCAAAAGCTGATGGATTACGTATTATCCGATGCAAAAACCATGGGTTACGAATACGCTTGCCTGCTGGCAACGCCCGCAGGGCATCCGCTCTACCTTAAGTGCGGCTTTGCGGATGTTTTCTCTTCAAGCGTCTACTCCTACGCAACAGAACTATAGCGGTCGTAAAAAAGGAAGGTCTATCGTCCCTGCCGGATAAACTCCTGCGTCTGCTGGATCATGCGCAACAAAACATTATTCTTCCAGACAGAGGATACGGGAAGATCCATCGATAAAATAACGATGACAAACACAACCGAGAGCATGATGACCAGACCGGCTAAAAAGGCCTGATAGACGATATTTTGCTTTACATAAAGGGATTGCTTTCTTTTTTTACCCATTGAGCTCCCCCTCCTTAGCAATTATTATATCACTGAGGGCAAACGAACACACGAGGTGCTCGTTTGCCCTGCATAGATCCGTATTTATTTCTTCCCCTTCTTTGCAGGGGCCGCTTTTACCGCAGCTTTCACGCTTTTTTTAGGGGCAGGCTTCGCCTCTTTTTCTGTTTTCGCAACAACGCCCTGCACCACCGTTGCAGCCTTGGAGGCTTTCTTGACAGCCGTCTTCTTAGGAGCTTTTTTACCGTCTTTTTTAGAAGCCTTCCCCGGCTTTGTGTTGACTCCCAACTTCATCTCGCTTCCCGGTTTAAAATAAGGAACATTTTTTGCTGGGATCACGATCTCTTTGCTGGGATCCTGGGGACTCTTGCCGATGCGCTCTATGCGCTTTCTCACTTCAAACGTCCCAAAACCGACAAGCTGAACCTTCTCGTCTTTTACCATTGTTTCTTTAACCACATCAAAAAAAGTATTCAAGGTTGCAAG
>JAGPAO010000215.1 GCA_018063805.1 Synergistaceae bacterium
TGTTAAATGATTATTTATTTAATTTTAATCTATTTCGTTTTGTGAAAAAATATATTTTATAAATATTATGTCCGATGGGGTAGCTCGTTTTACAGGCAAGCGAAGAGCCGATGAGTTCTTACTTGCCGGGAGGAGATTTGAAATGAAAAAAATTCCCCAAATATTACAGGAGAGCCTTTTTAATATATTAGGGCGTTTTAGCGGAAATAACCCATTACGGGATTCCTCTCGCACGGAACAACCTCTTCGGGCGGAACTATTAAGTGCCGATCAAATGGAACAACACGGTAAAGCCCTTGCGGGGATGCACGAGTTGAAATCAGGGCGTCCCCGCGACCGTCTTCTCGGTCGACTGGCTGAAAATGAGCGCTTTCTCCTAGAGGTGCATCACTTACTGACGGAAGATGTGAATGCGGATCGCCGCATTACACCAGCGGGGGAGTGGCTGCTCGATAACTTTCATTTGATTGAAGAGCAGATCCGAACGGCCAGAGTGCAATTGCCGAAGGGGTATAGTAAAGAATTGCCCTATTTACAGACTGGCCCATCAGCCGGGCTTCCGCGCGTCTATGATATTGCTCTTGAGACGATTTCACATGGAGATGGGAGGGTCGATCCGGAAAGCCTGAAGCGTTTTGTTGCTTCTTATCTTTCGGTAACCACCTTGAAATTAGGCGAACTGTGGGCGATTCCCATCATGCTACGCTTGGCCTTAATTGAGAATCTGAGGCTGATTGCGGCGTGGATTGTTTCCAGCAGAATGGATCGCAATATTGCGGAGTCATGGGCCGATAAGCTGACGAATATAGCCATAAAAAATCCTAAAAATCTTATTATTGCAACCGCCGACATGGCCCGATCGAATCCCCCTATGGTGAGCTCCTTTGTTGCAGAATTGATGCGCCGTTTGCAAGGGCAGGGAGCCGGGTTGACGCTACCTCTTACCTGGGTCGGGCAACAGCTGTCCGATGCTGGTCAGACGATAGAGCAGCTCGTTCATTCGGAGAATCAACAGCAGACGATGAATCAAGTTTCCATGAGCAACAGTATTGGCAGTCTCCGCTTTTTAAGCGCGATGAACTGGCGCGACTTTGTAGAGGATTTGAGTTTGGTCGAGAGTATTTTGACAGAGGACCCAGCCAGGGTCTATCACCGGATGGATTTTGCAACGCGTGACCATTATCGCCATGTGATCGAAAAGATAGCGAAGAATAGCCCCTACTCTGAGAGTGAGGTTTCACGGAAGGCAATTGAACTTGCTTCTCCGAATGCGCACGTCGGTTTCTATCTGATTGATGAGGGGCTCCCACAGCTGCAGCAATCGGCAGAGGTTCGGTTATCGTTCGCGGAAAGGGTACGCGGGGTGGGTGCGCGTTTTTCATGGCCTTTGTACGCAGGGGCAATTTTTATGATGAGCCTGCTCTTGGCTTGGGGCTTGACGGCTAAGGAGTATGCGGATGGGGTGCCCGTCTTCGCTATTGGATTGCTCGGATTGCTTCTCTTCTTATGTGCGAGCCAATTGGCTGTTGCTGTGGCAAACTTGTTCGTGACGTTATTTGCAATACCGAAACCGTTGCCTCGCATGGATTTCTCCAAGGGGATTCCGGAGGAGCAGCGAACGCTGGTTGTGGTCCCCACGATGCTGACGAGCACTCAAAATATAGAGGATCTTATCCGAGGGCTGGAAGTTCGTTTCTTAGCGAATCGGGAAAACCAGCTTCTTTTTGGATTGCTCACCGATTTTCGCGATGCAGAGGAGGAGCACCGGCCGGAGGACGAAGCGCTGTTGCAGCTGGCTCAGTGTCGAATAGAAGAGTTGAATCAAAAATATCAAGATCACAAAATCGCCCCTTTCTTTTTGTTTCATCGCCCGCGCCGCTGGAATCCGCAAGAGCGAATTTGGATGGGGTATGAGCGCAAACGCGGCAAGATTGCAGAGCTTAATGGTTTTTTACGAGGGGGCTCAAACGATTGTTTTTCCCTTGTCGTCGGTCAAACCGGAGCCTTGTCGGGAGTCATATATGTTATCACTCTTGACACAGACACCCAACTTGCGCGAGAGTCAGCGCGGCAGTTTATCGGCGCGATGGCGCACCCGCTCAATCATGCGCGGTATGCCATTCTTCAGCCCAGAGTCGCGGTGAGCTTGTCGGGTAGCAGCCGATCGCGCTATGCGCGTTTATGGACCAGCGAGACGGGGATCGACCCCTATACGCGGGCGGTGTCCGATGTGTATCAAGATCTTTTTGATGAAGGCTCCTTTATCGGCAAGGGAATTTATAACGTGGATGCCTTTGAAAAGGCGTTGAAGGGGCGTTTCCCCGAGAACCGCATTCTCAGCCACGATCTATTGGAGGGGTGTTACGCAAAGGCGGGACTTTTAAGTGATGTGCAGTTATACGAGGAATACCCCTCCAGCTATAGCGCGGATGTGAGCCGTCGCCATCGTTGGATTCGCGGCGATTGGCAGATTGCTCAATGGGTGATGTTTCGTGTTCCCGGTCCCGATGGTTCCATGGAAAAGAATCCTCTTTCACCCCTTTCCCGATGGAAGATTTTAGACAATCTCAGGCGTAGTTTGACGGCCCCGGCGTTGACGCTCTTGTTGGTGTCGGGGTGGATATATTCACCCTCTCCTTTGTTTTGGACATTGTCCGTAATGGGGATCACGCTGATTCCCTCCGGGGTCACTGCTGCGCTGGATGTTTTAAAAAAACACAGTCACATCACTTTTGCACAGCACCTGATCGCTGCCATGCATTCATCGGTAAAGCGTCTGAGTCAGGATGCGTTTACGTTTGCCTGTCTCCCTTACGAATCGTTTTTTAGTTTGGATGCGGTGATACGAACGATCTGGCGGTTGGGTGTCACGAGAAAGAACATGCTTGAATGGAACCCATCGAGTAACGCCCATCACGGTACGGGGACAGCGCTGATTGATTCTTTCCGGACGATGTGGGTCGCCCCTGTTACCGC
>JAGPAO010000074.1 GCA_018063805.1 Synergistaceae bacterium
GTTTTAAGTCGGGCAGTTTAGCGCGCATGGTGTCAATGTCCTCAATCGAAATCAAACTGATTTGACGATGAGCAAAGCCGGAATGAGCGTCTCCTTCAATACCAAGCTCTTCAATGAGGAGCCCCTCTCCCACATCATGCTTAACCGTACCCTTTGTTTTGGACGTGCATACGGCAATGATGCGTCCTTTTTCGTCAGTCTGCAACGCGGGAATCCTCCGATTCGAAGTGTTCCTCTTCCTCCTCATCGTGTCCACAAGCAGAGCAACAGCCGGAACATCCAAAGGCTGGTGCTTCGCCGGACTTCCGCTGGCGGTAGTCCGAGATGGCGGCCAATATTCCTTCCTGTGCCAACAGGGAGCAATGGAGCTTTTCCGGAGGAAGTCCGCCCAGGGCGTCCGCCACGTCTTTATTGGTCAGTTTCAGCGCTTCGTCTACGGTTTTTCCCTTGACCATTTCTGTGGCCATGGAGCTGGTGGCGATGGCCGCAGCGCAGCCAAAGGTCTGAAACTTTACATCCTGTATGACTTCGTTTTCGTCGATGTCGAGAAAAATCTTCATCACATCTCCGCAGCGCGGGTTCCCCACTTCGCCTACTCCGTCAGCATCCTTAAGATCTCCGACATTACGCGGGTTCATAAAATAATCCACTACTTTTTCGGTGTAAACACTCATCTTGATTCCCTCCTGTCTCTTCTTTGCCTGTGCCCCACTTTTTATTGCGGTTTTTTATAGGGGGACATGGCCCTCAGAGTTTCCACAATGGGTGGAAACTTCTCCAATACGTAGTCAATATCCGCCTCCGTGGTGTCCTTGCCGAGACTCAGGCGGACGGAGCCGTGCGCCACTTCATGCGTCAATCCCATCGCCAAGAGGACGTAGCTGGGTTCCAGAGAACCGGAGGTACATGCCGATCCGCTGGAGACGCCGATTCCGGCGTAATCCAATCGAAGCAGCATTCCCTCTCCCTCAACATAATTCACGCAGATGCTTGCGTGAAAGGGGAGACGCTGGGTTCTGTGCCCCGTTATCTGCACATCGGGGATTCGCGCGATGATGCCATCCAGTAATTTATCCCTGAGAAAAATTTCCTTCTCAATCTCTCCCGAGACCAGTCGCTGCATAGCCATACGTGCAGCGGCTCCAAATCCGACGATGCCCGCCGTGTTTTCTGTCCCGGAACGAAGGCCGAATTCCTGTCCTCCACCGTGGATAACGGGGGCAAGTTTAATTCCTTTGCGAACATAGAGCGCACCCACCCCTTTGGGGCCGTACATTTTATGCGCCGCAAGCGTCAGCATATCCACAGGAAGCTCTTTCACATCTACGGCAAGGTGCCCCGTTATCTGCACGGCATCCGAATGGAACAGTACGCCGTGTTTGCGGCAAATTTCTCCCAACTCGCGGATGGGCTGTATCGTGCCGACCTCGTTGTTGGCGTACATAATGGATACGAGAATCGTATCTTTTCGGATGGCTTTCTCCAGCGTTTCCGGCTGAACCATGCCGAAGGAGTCCACCGGAAGCACCGTTATCTCGTAGCCGTTTTTAGCCAGCCATTTAAAGGAATCCAAAACAGCGTGGTGCTCGATGGCGGAAGTGATGAGATGCTTTCCTTTATCCTTCAGGGCAAAAGCTGTTCCCTTTATGGCGAGATTATCCGCCTCGCTACCGCCGCCGGTAAACAGGATTTCTTTTGCGTTAGCTCCGATAAGTTCCGCCACGGAAGCGCGCGCCTCATCCAAAGCGAATTTAGCCTCCCTGCCCCAGGAGTGCAGGCTGTTGGGGTTGCCGTATTTTTCGGAAAAATACGGCAGCATCGCTGCCAATACTTCGTCTGCAACTGCGGTTGTAGCCGAATGATCCAAATAAACTTTACGCATTTCCATAGTGACCCCACCTCTATATTGAGTGTGTGCGATGATATGCCTCATGGATAAAGTTAGAATGACTATACTTTATTCCTTCGGCTATTATATCAAATATTGCAGACTGTCGTACGTAAAATTACTGTTTCAAGATTCGAGATTCGGCCGTTTGTTCGCGTAGATAGTCATGACAACGGAAAGGATAATCAGCGCGGCTGCAATGGCCATATTGAAGGATAGTTCTTCACCGGCGAAAAACCAGCCCAAAAATACGGCGATCATGGGGTTAACGAAGACATGCGTGGCAACGCGCGAAGCGGGTTCGTTTCGGAGAAGCCATAAGTAGGCCGAGTAAGCGATCAGTGATCCGAAGATGACCAGATAGGCTACGGCTGCTATTGATTTTGCCGACACGGTTCCCACATGCTGCCAATCCCCCATAAAAAGAGACGCTCCTGTCAGCATCACGCCTCCGCAGAGCATTTGCATCGCCGACGCCATAAAGACGTTTTCGTGGATGCCTTCTTTTCGTGCTAAAAGAGCTCCGAAAACCCAAGAAAAACCCAGAAGGATGATGATCATGCTCCAGAAAAAATACCCCGGATTGGCATCCCATCGTGCGTTTGGATCTCCGGCAATGAGGACGACGCAACCCAAGAAACCGACGAAAATAGCCACCAGTTCAAGGCGAGAGGGGCGGCGTCCCTTAAAAAAGAGCCAATCAAAAAGAGTGAACCAGACGGCCTCGAGCGCGATAAGGAGAGAAGCAACGGCGGAGGGAACGACGCGCTGGGCGTAGGTGAGTCCCCCAAAACAGATGAAAAAGGAGAAAAAACTGCTTTGGAGCGCGAGTTTCCATCCCCTCCACGTAGGGCGGGCGGGGGATCGCAGAGAGGCAATGCCGTACAATAGTATTCCCGCCAGTAGAAACCGCAAGGCTCCCGTCAAAAAGGGGGGAAGCGTCTCCACGCTAAAACGAATCGCGAGATAGGTTGACCCCCAGATAAAGTAAACGGCAAAGTACGCCGCAATTAACGTGAGTTTGTGTCTACTCTGTGCTTTTGTTTCGTTTGACATCGATAAAACCTCCGAGAAATTTCCTGTTTTTACAGCGCCGTATCCCATCAACGAAGGGAAACGGCAGAAGCCATTATACGCCATCGGAGACATCCGCGGAATTAGGTGATAATAAAATTGAAACCGCGCTGATACTCCCTTTTGTGGGTTTCAACGCGGTTTCTCTAATGTATCTGTCCTATTGAGATTAAGGCTGTCATTTTGTAAAAACAAAGGACATGATACAGATGCTTAACATTAAAAAACGTACCAATGTTAGAGAAGATCGCAGAACGGGAGAGACAGGCACCACCCTTCTTGCAAGAACCTCTCGTTTGTTTTTTTCTCTTGCTTTTGTCGATTCCATGTGATACTCTGGTGCAGTAATTTGATTGGTAGACCATTGGTAGACCAAGGGGGTGCGCGGAGTGATTATACCGGAGTATCGAGGGAAAGAAATTTTTAAGAATGCAGGTATCGCCATTCCTGCGGGTGGTGTGGTTCAATCGCCCGAGGAGGCGGTGAGTGTCGCGCTGAATATCGGTTGTCCCGTTGTTGTTAAGGCTCAAATTACGGCCGGAGGACGGGGAAAAGCGGGCTTTGTAAAGAGGGCTCAATCCGCTGAAGAGGCAGGAGTTTTCGCCTCTGAGATGTTGGGGCAGACGCACAAAGGGCTTCTTATTGAAGAACTGCTTGTAGAGGAAAGTTTGGATATAAAAAAAGAGATGTACTTGAGTTTGTTTCTGCACAGCCGTTCCGGATGCGCCGTGCTGATGTTTTGTGCCGATGGCGGAGTGGAAATCGAACAAATCGCCAGGGAGACGCCGGAAAAACTTTTGAAGTGGAGTATTCCCGATCTGAGCTGTTTGCGCGAGTTTCATGTTCGCGATCAACTCCGTGGAATGGGATTGCGCGGGACCATGTTGTCCAAAGTAACGGATGTGGCGTTTCGGCTTTGCAGAACTTTTTTAACGAGTGATCTGATGCTGGCGGAAATCAATCCTCTGGTGCTTCTTGGAGATGACCGGGTTATCGCCGCAGATTCAAAAGTGGAGGTGGATAGTAATGCTCTTTACCGCCACCCCTATTTAAACTTTTCGGACAGGGATCTCAGTGACCCGGTGGAGAAACGTGGGCGCGAGATCGGTGTGTCATATATCGGTTTGGAGGGGGATATTGGTATTGTTGCGAGTGGAGCCGGGCTTGCTATGAACACAATGGATATTCTTCAGGATCGAGGTCTTTCCGCCGCGAATTTTTTGGAGACAGGTGGAGGCATTACAGCAGCGTTAATTGAAAACGCCATCAACCTGTTGTTGAATGAAGATCGCGTGCGAGGGGTGATCGTCAACCTGTACGGCGGGGTTAATCCGATGTTGGCGGCGGCTAATGGTATTATTGCTGCTCAAAAAACAAATATAAAGAATATTCCGCTAGTGGTTAAAATTTTAGGAAACCAGCAGGAGGAGGCATGGGCTTTGGTTGAATCCTGCAATATACCCATGATCAAAAGCCCTCACACAGAAGAAGCCGTGGATCGACTGGTTGGGATGCTGGAGGTTAGATCATGAGTATTTATCTCACAAAAGATACTCGGGCCATCGTTCAAGGCGGTACGGGGCGTATTGGACAAATTCAGCTTCGTTGGATGCTGGATTGTGCAACGCACCTCGTCGCTGCAGTGACTCCCGGTCGAGGCGGGGAATCGGTGGAGGGGCTTCCTGTATACGATTGTGTCTGCGAGGCGGTCAAAGAACAGGGTGCCAACGCGTCGGTTCTGTTTGTTCCTGCTCCTCTGTTGAAGGATGCTGTTTTGGAGAGTATTGAGGCGGGGATGAAACTGATTGTGGCGGTACCGGAACATGTGCCTGTCCACGATAGCATGGAGCTTCGCCGCGTGGCAAAAGCCAATGGAGTGACACTGCTTGGCCCCAATACTCCGGGGATTATTTCTCCGGGGATTGGAAAGTTGGGGATTATGCCCGCAAATCTTTTTATTCCAGGGCGTATAGGGATGATTTCCCGAAGCGGTACTCTTGCGTATGAGGTGGCTGGGCATGTCAACGAAATGGGCATGGGGCAGAGCACTCTTTTGGGTATCGGAGGGGATCCGGTAATAGGGATTGACATCCCGGATATCCTGCGTGACTTTGAATCGGATCCGGGGACGGATGCAGTGGTTATCATTGGAGAAATAGGAGGAAGCGCAGAGGAAGAAGCCGCTCCTGTTATTAAGAGCATGACAAAGCCCGTTCTAGTCTATATTGCAGGGCGCAGTGCGCCTGCAGGACGCACCATGGGGCACGCCGGTGCGATTATCCGTGGTGCGGAGGGTACCGTGGAGTCCAAGATTCGGATTCTTGAGGAGGCTGGGGCAAAAATTGCCCTTAGCATCGCTCAAATACCGGAACTTTTGAGGAGAATAGGCTGCGGAGGGTGAGCGATGGTATATGTGCGTGTTAATGACTGTAAAGGGTGTGGCATCTGTTTATCTTTATGCCCCGTGGGGATTTTAAAATTCTCCAAGGAGTATAACTCCAGAGGGGTTCATTATCCCGAGGTGACAGATGCACAGAAGTGTACTTCATGTGAAAACTGCATGATCTATTGTCCCGATTTTGCTATGGTGGTGAGGAAAAATGCCTGATAAAAAAGGAAAAAAGACTGCGTTTATGCTGGGCAATGTGGCTTGTGCGGAGGGGGCTATCGCTGCCGGATGCCGTTTCTTTGCTGCATATCCGATTACGCCCGCTTCAGAGGTCGGTGAGCACTTTGTGCATCGAGTTTTTGCTCTTGACGGATCCTTTGTGCAGACGGAGGATGAAATTGCCGCTATATCTGCTGTCATTGGTGCCTCTTGGGGGGGGCTTAAGGCCATGACAGCAACGTCCGGCCCGGGTATCAGCTTGATGTCGGAGAACATCGGTCTTGCTGTCGCTATGGAAACTCCGTGCGTTATCGTCAATGTGCAGCGGGGGTCGCCCTCAACCGGAAGCCCGAGTTTGCCTTTGCAGGCGGATATGCTGCAGGCCAAATTTGGTTCCCATGGAGATTATGAAATTATAGCCTATGCCCCCTCCTCTCCGCAGGAGATGTTTGACCATACCATTCTTGCGTTTAATGCGGCGGAGCAGTATCGTACCCCGGTTTTTATTCTTTCCGATGCGCTTGTCGGACACATGAACGAACAGGTTGTCTTTCCCGATGAGGGAGAATTTATAATAAAAGATCGAAAAATTCTTTCTGAATTTAAGGCAAAACAATCTATTTTTTTGGAGAGCGAGATCGCACCCATGCCTGTTTTTGGCAAGGGATTGAAGGCCAACGTCACCGGCTCCACACATTTTGAGGATGGGGAGCGGAATGTATCCAGCACGACGGCGCTTGATAATGAAATACGAAAGCTAAGCGACAAGATTACACGACATATAGATGAAATTACAATGGAAGAAACCCTTTACACGGAGGATGCGGAGGTGTTGTTCTACGCTTATGGTTCCATTTCCAGAGGGATCATGGAAGGGGTTGAGCTCGCCCGAGCACAGGGGATCAAGGCGGGGTGCTATCGATCCATTACCGTTTGGCCCTTTCCAAAAAAGAGAATAGAGGAGATATCCCGAAATAGAAAAGCGGTCGTTGTCTGTGAAAACAACATGGGGCAGATGTATTATCCGGTGGCCGCTGCCGTGGGGGGGAATGCACCGGTTCGACACCTTTCTCCGGCCGTCTTCGGTACGCTTATCCCCCCCACCCAAGTCGTTGAAATCGCAAAGGAGGTCCTCGGAAGATGAATTCCTCCATACCTGCGCACCCTCTTGAAAAGTATTTTAGAAATGGCATTCGCTATACAACCTGTCCCGGATGCGGAAACGGTATCGTTGCGCAGAGCATTCTGCGGGCAATCGATTCTATAGGAGATAGCTTTGATCGGTATGCTTTTGTCTCCGGTATAGGCTGTTCCGGTTGGATCCCGAGCCCTGCTTTTGATACGGATTTGCTCCACGTTACCCATGGGCGTTCTATGCCCGCAGCAACGGGGTTGAAGATAGCCCTTCCTGAGCAGCGGGTTATTCTCTGCCAGGGGGATGGGGATATGAGCGCCATTGGGGGGAACCACTTTATACACTCCTGCCGCCGGAATGTCGATTTGACGGTCATCTGTGTCAATAATGGAATTTATGGCATGACAGGTGGGCAAGCGGCTCCGACAACACCCTATGATTTGGTAACGGCGACTACTCCTTACGGTAATATTGAAAGGGCTTTTGACTTGAGTGATTTGGCCATTTCCGCCGGTGCGACCTTTGTCGCCCGTTGGACAACTTGGCACGCACGCCAACTGGCACAATCCATAAAAAAAGCCATTCTCCACCCCGGTTTTGCCCTTGTGGAGATTATCTCCCAGTGCCCCATTCAGTATGGAAAAGCCATCGGAAAGCGAAACAACGCCGTCGCCATGATGCAACAGTATAAGGAACAATCCGTTTCTGTCGCTGTAGCGGCTACACTGTCGCCGGAAGAGCTCCAGAATAAAATTGTAGTGGGGGAGCTGGTTTGCAGGGAGGGTGTCCCTGAGTTTACGCAGGAATTGGCACGGCTTCGGAAGGAGGCGAAGGAAAGATGAGCAGAAGAAGCGAAATAAAGCTTGCCGGCGTCGGCGGGCAGGGAGTTGTACTCGCCGGGACAATTATTGGGTGCGCTGCCTCTGTCTATGACCATATCAATGCGGTTCAGACAAAGGAATACGGCTCTGAACTGCGAGGAGGGGACGTCAGCACAGGTGTCATTGTATCCGATGAAAAGATCATCTTTCCCTCCGTTATCTCGCCCGATGTGCTGATCGTTCTTGCGCAGCAGGCTTTTGAGTCCACTCGCCATTTGCTCAAACCGGGTGCAACGCTTCTTACGGATAGCGATCAGGTTCAGGTGGATACCGCGACGTTACCTAAAGGGGTAACGCATATCCACGCTCCGTTCAATGCTATCGCTGATCAGGAGTTCCATCAAAATACCGTGCTCAACATGATTACGCTCGGGTTTTTTTCCGCAAAGACAGGAATTATCAGTATGGATGCGTTGCGGCAGGCCGTTGCGATGCTCGTGCCGCCGAAGAGCAAGGAACAAAACTTGAAGGCTGTGGAGCGTGGGATTGAATGGGGGGGCGAGCCGCAGTGTCCGTGATACGGTCGTTATTGGAATTCGTTTCTCTGCCGCGGATGGTGAAGGTGTCCCAAGAACTGGAGTGTCCATGCTTGGAGGCACCGTTAACGGTGCTGAAGCGGCAGCTTGAGGCTTCTGCTGCGCTAAAATCCCTTGCACCCGGTGCTAGCGTCGCCATTGGTGCGGGGAGCCGTGGGATTCACCAACTGCCGGAGATCACAAGGGAAGTCGTTCGGGCGGTTCGCCGCGCGGGTGGGGATCCCTTTGTTTTTCCCTCCATGGGAAGTCATGGAGGGGCGACCGCCGAGGGGCAGGAGCGGATGCTTCAAGTGATGGGGCTCACGGAGGAATTTTTGGAGGCACCCATTAAATCAAGTATGGAGACGGTGGTTATCGGTCGCAGCCGGGATGGCTTCCCGGTGTATCAGGATTGTATAGCCCACGCTGCTGACTGGATCGTCCCTATTAACCGGATCAAACCGCACACCACGTTTCGAGGAAAGTATGAAAGCGGATTGGTTAAAATGCTTGTTATCGGGATGGGGAAGCAGTTGGGGGCGGAGATTTGTCACGCTCTTGGCCCGGAGTCCATGGGGCATAATCTGGAGGAAATGGTGCGCGTTGTGCTGGCCGAGAGGCGCACGCTTTTTGGTGTGGCAATTCTCGAAAACGCTCTTCACGGAACAGCTCAACTGGAGGTGTTGGAGGCGGACGAAATCCTCGAGAGGGAACCCCTTCTTTTGAAGGAGGCAAATCGCCTAATTCCTCACATTCCCTTTGACGCTTTGGATGTCCTCATCATTGATGAAATAGGGAAGGATATCAGTGGTACAGGTGTCGACCCGAATGTCATAGGGCGCTATACGACTCATTCAATGCACGGAGGCCCCTCCGTTACTCGTGTTGCGGCGCTTAACCTAACAGAAAAAACGGGTGGAAACGCAAATGGGCTTGGTGTGATGGATTTTATTACAAAGAAGATATTTGATCGTTTCTCCTTTGAGGAGACATACCCCAATTGTTTGACGAGCACTATCACCGGAAGCGTTAAAATTCCCATGGTACTTGATAATGACCGCCTTGCTATTCAGGCTGCAATAAAAACGTGTAATCGGCTGAACACGGAGGATATCCGATTCATGCGGATCCGCAATACTCTTGAATTGTCGAAGTTGCTGATTTCGGAGAATATGCTTTCTGAAGCGGAGAAGCGGGGAGGTCTTCATGTCGAAGGTATTTCTGAATGGTTTTTTGACGAGCAGGGAAATCTTTCCTGTGGAGATTTTTAGCCGTGGATGTGCTCATTATTGGTGCAGGCGTAATAGGTAATGCAATAGCCCGTGAGCTGTCTCGTTTTCGAATTCATGTTGAGGTTTTGGAAAAAGAGCAGGACGTCGGGCTTGAAACGAGTTGTCGCAACAGCGGTGTGGTTCATTCCGGTATCAATTATGCGCCGGGGACATTGCGAGCGGAACTAAATGTACGTGGTAATGCCCTTATGGATGATCTTTGCCGAGATTTAAAGG
>JAGPAO010000216.1 GCA_018063805.1 Synergistaceae bacterium
GTCTGCAGAGGGCGTGTCGCCGCTCTTTTTAGCTACGGTTACAACGGCACCGGTGATATAGCGTTTTCCATCGGGGCCCGTCGTGTAGGTGTAGTGGACGGAACGAGCGTCCCTGTCCGCACCTGCAGTAAGGGCTTTTTCCTTTGCCTGAATCTGTGCCTCTCCGCGGGCAAGAGAGGCAGAAGCCTCATGATTGCCGGAGCTCTTTTTGATACGAGGCATATTTGTGTTTGCATTTGCATTATTGTAGGGAAATCCTCCTAGATGGGTTACACTCATGATTCTCACCTCTGGATTATCTGATATCCTAATCAATCTGATCTCTATTATGAATGGAAGAGTGTTTTTTGTAAAATGCACACGGAAATTGCTTGTTCGTGCGGCGGGTGGGTATTATTGCTGAACTTACTTTGAGAGTAACAGATCTGTATTATAATCGTAACAGATATATTTTTTTGATGGATTTTTTGAAGATGAACGTTGGGAGGATTTTTATATGGCAGTGAATTCCAATTTGCGGCGTATTTCCGCAGAGTTTTTGTTTTTTGTGTTTTACACTTTATCCCTATGGGGAAAATTTTACGCTTTCGATAGATCGTTAACATCCCGGTTCTCCCTCTCTCCTGTGACATTTTTAGGAGGGATGGGCGTTCTTTTTTGTCTTGTCGCACCGATTCTTCTTTTTCCCAAGCGGTTGAGGGGTGTCTCTTTTATTCTGCTGAATCTAGTGCTGAGCTTCTTGATTCTGACGGATACGCTATATATGCGATACTATACGGATCTTTTTACACTGAGAAACCTTGGGCTATCTGCGCAGGCGGGAGCTGTGGCGGATTCTATTTTTATGCTGCTGCGTCCCGGGGATGTTTTTATATTTATGGATCTGATCCCTCTTATTATGGGCGTGTTCTGGCTCAATGGGCGGCATTTGTGGGGAGAGGTTGATCGGTACCGAGTGGCTCTGGCCGGTGTCCTTATCCTATCGGGAGCTTCGGCGACGGTGTACAAACTGTTGGACTATGATCGCAGTTGTCGCGGAGCTATGTACGCAATGTGGGATCGCCCTGCCGTTTGTGTTGGCACCGGGAGTCTATCCTATCATGCTATTGATGCGTGGAATACGGTAAGTGAAGTATGGGCTAAAAAGCCCGCGGGCAAATCCGAGATTACGGAGATTGAAACGTGGCTGACTGAATGGAATAGAGAATCAAGCACGGGCAGTACCTTTGGGGCGGCAAAGGGAAAAAATCTGATCTTGATTCAAGTGGAATCACTACAGGCCTTTGCTGTTGGGCTCAAAGTGGGAGGCGTTGAAGTGACGCCTCACCTTAACCGTTTTCGCAAGGAAGGGGTGCACTTTACCCGAGGGTATAACCAGACGGCAAATGGAAATAGCTCTGATGCGGAGTTTATGGCCAATACGTCTCTGTTTCCCATTGCTAAAGGGGTGGCATACATGCGTTACCCGGGCAATGAGTACCATTCCCTTGGGACGATGCTTGCGGATGAGGGATACAGCACGCTGGCGTTGCATGGGGATCGCCCCGGTTTTTGGAATCGCAATCACATCTATCCCTCGCTTGGATTTCAGCGGTACGTCAGTAACATGGATTTTAAAAAAGAGGAATCTATTGGTCTGGGGCTGAGTGACAGAAGCTTTTTCAGACAGTCCCTTGATATACTCAAAACACAATCGCAGCCCTTTTACGCTTTTCTGATTACCCTGACCAGTCATTATCCCTTTAATTTTCCGGCGCTTAAGGAGCAGGTGTCCTCTCTTCCTCTGGGTGATCTTGAGGAAACCTTGCTGGGGGATTACTTGCGTTCCATTCACTACACGGATAGGCATTTAGGGGAATTCCTGAAGGGGTTGAGCGAATCGGGGCTGCTGGAAAAGAGTGTCATTGTGGTTTACGGCGACCACCCTGCCATACCGATAGGCGACAGAGAAAGACTTTCTAAGCTGTTGGGGCGTAATTTGGAAAGCGCGGCGGCTTGGCGCGAAATACAAAAAGTCCCTTTAATGGTTCGATTGCCCGGGAAGATGATTAGGGGCGAGAGGGATACCCCAACGGGGCAGATGGACATTGCACCGACGGTCGCAAATTTGATGGGGCTCTCGATGAAAACGGCCTTTGGTCGAGATTTGTTCAATACGCAGGGAGGGGCCGTCCTCTTTCGCAATGGGAGTTATGTGGACGGCACCAACTGGATTGATCCACAGAGAGAAGCGGCGTGGAATCTTGCAACGGACAGCCCGATAGAGTATGCCGATCAATGGATTGAAAAAACGAACACCAATCGCCGGCATCTTAGTTTTAGCGATCGTGTCATTGAGAGTAATCTTCTTCCGCTGTTGCTTTTCTCAATAAAGAACTGATGGTTTAACCTGAGGGACTTGCATTTTAATTGAGACCAACTATTATTAAGAGTGACTACCGATGCGGCAACGTCTTATTTCAATGTATGTATGACATTTGTATAACACATAAAGGGGATATATCATGAGTGGTGCTGAAGAGCTCTATTATTGGACAATCTGGTGGGGTTGGTGGATCGTGCAGTTCTGTCTTTACACTCTGTTTGCTGTTTTGACGCTGGATGGTTTGTACCAATTGGTTGTGGGATTTCGAGGGTGCTGGCGCCAGGAGGCGCTTCCCTCTGCACAGCGTTATCGTCGTTTTGCTGTCCTGGTTCCCGCACACAACGAGGGCATGGTTTTAGCTCCGTTGTTGGAGAGCCTTCGGGTTCAGAATTATCCGAGTAATTGTTATAAAGTCTTTGTCTCCTGTGATAACTGCACGGACGACACGGCAGAAGTGGCTCTGGCTCATGGCGCGGAAGCTCTGATCCGTACCGATACCACAAAGAACGGCAAAACATGGAATGTTCGTTGGGCGCTTACCCAAATTCCGATGGAGGACTACGATGCCTTGGCGATGTTTGACG
>JAGPAO010000010.1 GCA_018063805.1 Synergistaceae bacterium
GGATAGGGCAAGGAATTTAGATGTACATTTTACAAAAAACGCTCTTCCATTCATAATAGAGACTAGATTAATTAGAATATCAGATAATCCAGAGGTGAGAATCATGAGTGTAGCCCATCTAAGAGGATTTCCCCTTGATCATGCAAACACGAATATGTCTCATATCAAAAAAAGCTCCGGCAATCATGAGGCTTCTGCTGCTCTTGCCCGCGGAGAGGCACAAATTCAGGCAAAGGAAAAAACCCTTACTGCAGGTGCAGACAGGGAAGCTCGTTCCGTCCGCTACACCTACACGACGGGGCCCGATGGAAAACGCTATATCACCGGTGCCGTTGTAACCGTAGCTAAAAAGAGCGGCGACACGCCCTCTGCAGACAACACTCCGGCAGCGGCAGATAAAGCGTCTACCATAAATGGACTGACCAGAAGTGAGCAGGAAACTGTAAAACAGCTGCAGGAAATAGACAGAGATGTCCGCCAACATGAGGCCGCCCACCAAGCAGCAGGCGGAGCATACGCAGGCCCCGCTACTTTTGGTTATGTCAGAGGCCCCGACGGGAAAAGCTATGCCGTATCCGGACAAGTTCCCATCAACACCCCCGCTACAAGTGACCCGGAGGAAGCGGCAAGAATTGCAGCACGCGTGCTTTCTGCGGCAACAGCACCGGGGGGAGGACTTTCCGGTCAAGATGTCGCCGTTGCGGCGCAGGCGAGCGCCGATATTGCAGCCAATAACACGCGAACACAGCGTAATCTGGCAACGCATGCCTATAATAAACAAATGGATTTTTCACGGCAAAGAGAGGGTATCTTCCCGCATAACGGTTAATCAGAGCCGTTTCTTTTGAAAGGTAGGTGCCACAAAAAACAATGAGCCAAACTTCCGGAGTATCCCTGGTTTTTTGCGGAGCAGCAGGTCAAGGACTGCAAACCATTGAGGATGTCGTTGCGCACGCACTTTCCTCTGCAGGACAGCACCTTTTTACCACACGGGAGGTTATGTCTCGCGTCCGAGGGGGAATGAATTCCTCCACGTTGCGAGTATCCCCCGCACCTGTGCGCAGCATCACGGATCGAATCGATTACCTCTTTCTCCTGGCGGGAGGCTTGCGATCCAATATTGTCGCGCGTATTTCAACCCAAACGCGCATCTTCGGCGATGCCGATGCTGTTGGAGCAGAGATCGAAGCACTTGGTTTCGGCATGACGGATATCACGCTTGCGGCACGGGCTAAAGAAGCAGGAGGATCCCTATATGAGGGCATGATCGTAGCAGGGATCGTCACCGCACTCTATACCCTGCCCGAATCGTGTGCCGATGCATTCATTGATCATAAGTTTGGATCAAAACCCGATATTGCCGCAAAAAATAAAACCGCCTTCCGAGCGGGACACTCCTTTGGACTTGCTCTTCCTAAAGAAGTACGACCTATAGCAGAGACCGGCAAGAGAAATAAAGAACGCGTCTTTATGGACGGCAATACCGCAACGGGACTGGGAGCCGCAGCGGCAGGATGCAATTTGGCCGTGGCCTACCCCATGTCCCCCGGCACCGCTCTATTCGGTTTTTTTGCGAGGAATGCCGAACGCTTTGGAGCGGTCGTTGAGCAAGTTGAGGATGAATTGGCCGCCGTGAATATGGCAATAGGTGCCTCCTACGCAGGAGCAAGAAGCCTTGTCTCGACATCGGGAGGGGGCTTTGCTCTGATGTGCGAGGGACTCAGCCTGGCGGGAATCATTGAAGCACCGCTGGTTATTCATCTGGCGCAGCGTCCGGGACCCGCAACCGGAATGGCGACGCGAACAGAGCAGGGAGATCTGGAGCTGGCCCTGCACGCCGGGCACGGCGATTTTCCCCGGGCCCTCTTTGCACCGGGGTGTGTGGAGAGCTGCTTCTCCATCGCCGCTCACGCTTTTGACGTGGCCCACCGCTTTCAAACACCCGTTATCCTGCTCACGGATCAGTACCTTCTGGAAAGCGGCTACGACATCGCTCCGCCCAATCCCGACACCGTCGCGACACCCCAAAGAGTGGATAAAACCGAGCCCGGTTATAAGCGATACGCACTCACTCCAAGCGGTATCTCCCCCTTGGGAATTCCGGGGTACGGAGAGGGGCTGGTGAGCGCGGACAGCCATGAGCACACCGAGAGCGGGCACATTTCCGAGGATTTTGACCTGCGCTTACGCATGCTGGAAAAACGTTTCAAAAAACTTGAGGCCATGAAAAAAGAGGCTCTTGAACCTGCATTTTTTGGCCCGACTGATTTCAAAACTCTCATTATAGGTTGGGGATCCACGATGGAAATGCTGAAAGAAGCCTTTGGTATGTTAAAGATTCCGGACACCGCCCTTGTCTGCTGCGAGCAGGTCTACCCCCTGCCGCCCAAATTGGAACAGTTGCTGCATCAGGCAGAAAAAACAGTTTTTGTGGAGAATAATGCAACAGGGCAATTTGCCCGTCTGGTACGCGCGGAAACAGGCGTCTCCGCAACGAAAAAAATACTGAAGTGCAACGGGCTCCCCTTCTCCGTTGAAGAATTATTCAACGAGCTAAACCACGCTCTCACACATAGCAATGCAGAGGGAGGAATCCGATGATGGAGACACTTTTTGACTACAAAGGAGAAATTTCGTGGTGCCCCGGCTGCGGGGATTATAAGATTCTGAGCAGCATCAAAGAGGCACTGACGGAACTGGGCAAACGCCCGGAGGAGGTAGCCATGGTTTCCGGCATTGGACAGGCGGCAAAAATGCCCCATTACGTCCATTGCCACTGCTTTAATGGCCTGCATGGCAGAGCCCTTCCCGCAGCGACGGGAATCCACGCTTCCAACCCGAATCTGACGGTGATTGCAGTCGGCGGAGATGGAGATATGTACGGTGAGGGAGGCAATCACTTCCTGCACACCATTCGGCGCAACCCCAACATCGCCCATTTAGTCTGCAATAACATGATTTATGGTTTGACGAAAGGACAGGCCTCTCCAACGACACCACAGGGGATGAAAACACCGACGCAACCGAATGGCAGCGCACCTCGCCCGATGAACCCCCTTGCCGTCGCCCTGGCACAAGGGGCATCGTTTGTGGCACGCGGCTCTGCTGCGGAACCTGAACTGACAAAAAACTTGATTAAAGCCGCTATTTTGCATGAAGGGTATGCGCTGATTGATATTTTTCAGCCGTGCGTCTCCTTCAACAAGATCAATACCTGGCAGTGGCTTCAGGCTCAGACCTACAAATTGGACGAAAACCAAAACTGCGAGGATCCTTTAAAGGCGATGGCGCTGGCAAATGAATGCGACCCTTACCCTCTAGGCATTTTCTACCAAGAAAAGAATCGCCCGCATTTTATACAGACTCAAGCAGCTTGGCAAAACGATCCCCGCCCTCTTTTTGAAAGAGAAGCCCCAAAAGAGGCAGTCAAAGATTTTATCAACCGACTGCGTTAGGGGATCGCTATCCGCTAACGCAAAAATAAATTTCCGGCACGGAGTGAAAAAATGAAAAGAACAGTGAAAAACAAAGACATAGCACCGATCAGCTCCTCTAATGAAAATACCTCTTGGCACCTTCAGTGCGCCTCTTTTATCTGCGGGGCTGCGGTGATGGTGCTTGAAATGACGGGATCCCGAGTGGTAGCCCCTTATATGGGAACCTCGCTCGTCGTCTGGACGTCGCTGATAGGCATTATCATGGCCTGCCTCTGCATCGGCTACTGGCTCGGAGGGGTGACCGCCGACAAACACCCGGAACCCAAATATCTGGCCTATATTATTCTTGCAGCCGCAATGTCAACCGCTTTAATGGGTTTTGTCGCCAACCCAATCCTGGATTTTCTTGCCGCTTCCATCTCCAGCCTTTACGTTTCTTCCGTTCTGGCAGCGCTTCTGCTCTTCTTTGTACCCAGCGTTCTTCTGGGAATGGTCTCCCCTTTTATCGTGCGGCTGGCGATGCAGAACCTCGGGTCTGCGGGAGCAACGGTAGGGCGTTTCTCCGCGTTATCGTCCGCAGGCAGTATCCTCGGGACTTTTTTAGGAGGGTTTATCCTCATCTCTTTTTTCTCATCGGGAACGATCTTGATGCTGGTCGCATCCACACTCGCTGTAACATCCTGGTTGGTGCATCGTTCCGGCAAAGCCCTCTCCGTTCCCTCCGTGGCGCTCTTTCTACTCTGCGCGGCCTACATTCAGGTTTACGGAATGCCCATGGCGAATGCGGGGGAGCACATTGAAACACTGTACAACCACATCGTCATCTCCGACAGAAACAGTTACGGAGCTGCCCGCCCTATCCGACTGATGCAAACCGATCCCATGGGGGCACAATCACTCATCTATTTGGACGATCCCGTGGAGCTATTCAGCGATTACACTAAATTTTATGATCTGGCATTCCACTACAAACCGGAGACCAAACAAGTGCTCATGCTGGGAGGAGGCGGGTACTGTGTGCCGCGTAAAATAACGGCTCAAAAACAGGATGTCAGCATCGATGTTGTGGAGCTGGATCCCGGAATCACCCAAGCGGCACGCGATTTTTTCTCCTTGGAGGATTCCCCGAAACTATCCATTTTCCACGAAGACGCCCGAATATTCCTCAATCGCGCGGCTCAAGACGTATCCAAACAGGGGCGTTATGATGCCGTTTTCGAGGATGTCTTCGGATCCTGGTACAATATCCCCTTCCATCTGACGACCGTGGAGTGCATGCGCAACGTTCAAAAAATCCTCTCGAAAGACGGTGTGTTCGTCGTCAATGTCATTTCCTCGATTGAAGGGAAGGAGAGCGGTGTTTTTCACGGAATTTACTCCAGCATCGCAGAGGTCTTTCCCAAAGTGCTGATATTCCCTGCCTCCCTTCCGGATAGCCCCACCCGCTTACAAAACGTGATGATCGTGGCCTTCAATAATCCGGATCAGGACGTAAACAAAAAAACAAGCGACCTTTATCTATCGCAATTGCTCTCCCATGAGTGGAAGAAACCCTTTACCCCAACGGTCAAAGCGTTTACCGATTCCTTTGCCCCAATAGAAAAATATATCCTCCGATAGACCATCGGAGGATATCGAAACAGCAGGGCATTACCGCGAGCGCCCGTACAGGGTATTAAGATCGCGGTAATACGCCGCTCTTTGAGGCGTCAAATGCTCTGTTTCACAGCGCCACCGCCAATTGCCCATGGAGACGGAGGGTCGGTTCATTCGCGCCGCAGCCCCCAATGAAAGCACATCCTGCATGGGGATAATAGCCATTTCCGCTACGGATCCCAACGCAGCACGAACCATCAAAGAAAGAACCTCATCATCCGTAACCATCGTTCGGCCCATATAACGGACAAAATTACGCCTTTCCGTCTCCCCGGCGTCTTCCTGCCACCAGCCAAGCGTTGTGTTATTATCATGCGTTCCGGTATAAACGACGCTGTTTCTCCTGTGTTGATGAGGAATATAGGGGTTTTCCTCCATCCCTTCTCCAAAAGCAAACTGAAGGATTTTCATCCCCGGAAAATCAAAGATTTCCATCAGTTCTTTCACATCCGGAGTGATCACCCCTAGATCCTCTGCTATAAAGGGAAAAATCCCTCTTTCACTCACGAAAGAACCATGAAAGGCATCGAAGAAGGATTTCCCCGGGCCCGGAGCCCACCAACCATTGATCGCAGTTTCATCAGCGGCAGGAATCTCCCAATAACCGCAAAAACCGCGAAAGTGATCCACGCGCAAAAGATCGCACCCCCGCAGTGCCTGCTTGAAGCGACGCAACCACCAATCGAAGGATTCGCTGCGCATCACATCCCAGCGATAGACAGGATTTCCCCACCGCTGCCCCGTGGCGCTGAAATAATCGGGCGGCACACCGGTCACAGTTATGGGATGTCCCATATCATCGAGATAGAATAAATCCTGCCGGCTCCATACATCCGCGCTGTCAAAACCGACGTAAATGGGAAGATCCCCTATCAACTCAATCTTATATCTATCACAAAGCTCTCGAAGGCGTTTCAACTGCATAAAAAATAAAAATTGTTCAAAACGCACTCGATTCATTTTTTCCAACGGCTCCGGCTCCCGAGTAAACGTCAACAAAGTTCTTGAATCGCGTGTCCGATACGCCTCCGGCCATTGATTCCAACAAGCCCCATTGAATTCTTCTTTTAGAATCATGAATAGAGCATAATCATCCAACCAAGCAGATTCTGTAATACAAAAATCCCAAAACTCCTCGTGCATCTCCTCAAACTGAGATCTATCGTGTAAAAAACGCCGATACGCCAGCCCAAGCAACGTTTCCTTACTGCGGCGAACCTGCTCAAAGTCAACTTGATTTCCGCCGGAGGTATAAAACGGCGCGCACTCGGCCTCTTCCAACAATCCGGCTTCAACTAAAAGCTCGGGGCTGATCAAGAGCGTGTTCCCCGCAAAAGAAGAGGGACTGCTGTAGGGTGAATCGCCAAACACCGCATTCGTAAGGGAAAGGGGAAGGATCTGCCAAGCTCGAAAACCGGCAGCGGACAGAAAATCAAGAAAAGACTCCGCTCCCGGCCCCATATCTCCTATTCCGAAAGCGCCGGGGAGACTGGAAAGATGCAACAGCACACCCGATTTTCTATTGATCTCCATGAAAATCCTCTCCTTAACTCACTGTATATGACGGAAGATCAGAAGAGAGAGCGCCGGTAGGGTGAGACCCACAGAACACCCGTAACCGTGACACGGTTCATCGGTTGCCGTCGCTTGCCCCGCATTCCCCCAGCCCCCGCCGCCGTAAGACATGGCATCGCTATTTAAAACCTCGGTCCACACCCCGGTTTCCGGCACGCCGATGCGGTAATCCGTCCTGGGAACAGGCGTAAAGTTCGCCACACAAAGCAACGTTCGCCCCTCTCCATCGCGCCGTAAAAAGGACAGCACACTCGCGTCCTGATCCCCGCAATCCACCCATTGAAAACCAATGCGATCAAAATCCTGCGCCCATAGGGCCGGTTCACTTTTATAGAAATGATTCAAATCCGCCATCCAAAGACGAACGCCGTTATGCCCCCAATCTTGCAGCAAATGCCAATCTAAGCTGTCGTCGTGATTCCACTCCCGTTCCTGCCCAAACTCGCCTCCCATAAAAAGAAGCTTCTTCCCCGGATAAACGTACTGCCACCCCTGGAGCAAACGTAAATTAGCGAGTTTTTGCCACGTATCACCCGGCATCTTGGAATAAAGAGACCCTTTCCCATGCACGACTTCATCATGAGAGAGGGGGAGCATAAAGTTTTCCGTATAGGCGTACCACATGCCAAACGTCAGATTATTTTGATGGTATTTGCGGTAGATTGGGTTTCGAGAAAAATAGGCGAGCGTATCGTGCATCCAACCCATATTCCACTTCAGACCAAAGCCAAGCCCACCCAGCCAGTTGGGGCGTGAGACCATCGGCCACGAGGTGGATTCTTCGGCGATCACTTGAACACCGGGGTAATCGGCATATAAAGAGGCGTTCATTTTACGAATAAACTCAATGGCCTCTAAATTTTCCCTGCCCCCGAACTCATTGGGAATCCACTCTCCCTCTTTGCGCGAATAATCAAGGTAGAGCATGGACGCAACGGCATCCACCCGCAATCCATCGGCATGGTAGCGATCGATCCAAAAGTGAGCGGAGGAGAGCAGGAAGCTGCGCACCTCATTACGGCCATAGTTAAAAATACTGCTCTTCCAATCGGGGTGAAAACCCTTTCGGGGATCCTCATGTTCATAAAGGCACGTTCCGTCATAATTGCTCAACCCATGCGCATCCGCAGGAAAATGGGAGGGAACCCAATCCAGAATCACCCCTATCCCCGCAGCATGAAAGGCATCCACCAGAGCCATAAATTCTTGCGGCGCTCCGTAACGAGACGTGGGGGCAAAATAACCGACCGTCTGGTAGCCCCAGGAACCGTAAAAGGGGTGTTCCATCACCGGCATAAACTCCACGTGGGTAAAACCCATTTCCAAAACGTAATTTACCAAGCGCAAAGCCAGCTCGGAATAGGTTAACGAACGCCCTCCCTCTTCGACCATGCGCTGCCAAGATCCCAAATGCACTTCGTAGATAGAAAACGGGGCGTTTAATGCCTGCCTCTGCGGGCGCTCAAGCATCCACGTCTCATCTCGCCAGCTGTAATCGTCAATAGAGCAGACGCGAGAGGCACTCTTCGGCGGTTCTTCCCAAGAAAAAGCAAAGGGATCCCCCTTTTGCAGCACCTCTCCCCCGGTGGTGGTGATGCTGTATTTATACAAAGCACCGTCCCCCACGTCAGGGATAAACCCCTCCCAAACTCCGGAACCATCCCAACGAGGAGCCAACGGGTGCGACACGGTATTCCATCCATTAAAATCACCCATGACCGAAACGGTATGGGCGTTGGGAGCCCATACCGAAAAAAGCGTCCCCCTTTTCCCATCTGCTTCTATCACATGCGAGCCGAGAATATCGTAAAGCCGCGTATGGTTCCCTTCACGGAACAGGTACAGATCCATCTCTCCAAATAATGAGACTCCGTGGATGACGTTGTCCTTGTGTTTATTTGGCATCCGTATCCCTCCCTAGTGAATATCCGGTGCGAATAGCAGCGATCTTTAGATTTTCAGAAAATAACGCTCTTACTTCTTTGAAGAAACAAACAAAACGATATCGCGCGAGGCGAAATGAGTTCCGTTTTCCATCTGCGCAGTCACCCATAGAGGCATTACGCCGACCTGTCCTTCGCTCCTCCACGGATTCAATTTAAAAACAGCCAACCACGCGCCCTCTTTTTGCACTAACGATTCCGCCTGCGACCAAAGAGAACGGTCTGCAAGGGGAATCCCCAAATACAGCGTCTCTTTTTTTATTTCTGCAGGATCAAAATGCTCATCCCCTTTAATCATAACGGAAACACAGGCTGATTCATCGTACAAATCAATTTGAGGGTTTAGTAATTGGATCCGATCAGGGGCAAATTGTTGAAAAATATCCCTTAACTGACGCAGATAACGGGAGTAAAGACGATTGTTATGCGAAAAAAGCAGACCCCTTCTCGATAAGCTGGAGCGTCTTGTTTTTTTCATCAATTTTATTTCCAACGCTTCCTGTTCATGTGACATCAATTCTTCCGCCATTTTTTTTGAAGCCGCAACAAAGGGAAAGACTTCTGCATAACAAAGTTCGCATAAAATTTGGACATCCTGAGAAACAGACCAAAGGTGGCGTTTATGGTAGGAAAGATCAAAAGCAGAAGCCCGGAAATGGGTCCATTGCGCGAGAGCAGGCTCCTTCCAATACAACATTGACGGCATCGCTTTTGCCCCCAGATACCACGGCACATAGGCATTCGTGCAGGGATTTCCCTGAGTACTCCAGATCGTCGTAAAATCGGGATCTTTCCGAAGCTGAACGACTAAACTTTCTTTGGTCGCATCATTACAAATAGTTGTGTGCTGCTGCGGGTTATTACCGTTAGAGCCAATTCCGCCGCGAATTGCATGGGGAGACCCTTCAAACCCTGCTATGGGCGTACCGTGCGAACTCAAAGCCTCTTTTAGCATCGGAATGGTTACTTTTGTCTCTGGTTTAACAGAAAAAGGGATTTCCTCCCCGTCTGCAAGACGTTCCCCTGCGACCATGAGCAATGCCTGTGCGTGCCGCGGCACATTAAGAGGAGTCCGATAATAATCACGGTGCTGGTAGGAGAGGGCAAAATCAAAATCAGAATAATCCCCCTTGATTGCGGGCTTATACCACTTCTTTTCTATCGCTCGAGAGACGAGGTTAGGGGAAACGATAAAATTGTCCGTATCCTCAAAATTAATGCGGTGAATGCTGTAGTGATTGGCGTTAACGGCCACTTCCCTGTCGGGTACGCGCTGCGCCGCATAGTTTTTCCCGTTAACCACTTGAAAAACCCAAGCCTCATCCGCATCTGCAAAAACATAAGAACGACCTGAGCCCAGATAACCGTAGCGATCCACCAACTCCACAGCAAGAGCAAGAGCATGACACGCATTTTGTGCCCGCTCAGCGACCAAGCGGCGCAGACCATAACCAATCCCGCCATCGGTAATTTCCGGATCGTCCTCACGTGAGCGACAACAGCTGTTGCTCACGATACAAACACCCTTCTCATTCACAAAGGAATCGCCAAAAGACTCCCCGGGCCAAGGACGCAATGTCTCCGCCCAAAAATATCCATACGTTTTTTCCACCTGCGGAATTCTGGCCGCTCCCTCTTCAAAGGAAATCAATTCCCCAAGAACATGCGACCCTTCGGGAACATAATAATGAGGCATGCAGAGCGAACCTGCATTATCTTCATTATGCCCTACGTAAATTCCCCCCGTTGCAGACGCTTTTTTCCCAACCACAACGACGAAACAACCTCCGGCCTCTTTCCGAATTGCCCGATTCCTCGTTTCCACCTAACCCCCCCCATCTATAAAAAATATTTCATTTTCGCACGCTTAATGCGGCCAAAACCTTTTTTTAAATTTGCCCTTCCCATCAGAACAATAAATAAGCGAGGCGGCCTTATTCCACGGCCCATGCGTTCTTGGATCAACCGTCAGCGTTGCATGAACAAGGCGCAGGTTTTTTGTCGATAGGAGCGCATGGCGCAACGCCTCACCGCGATAACTCTGTGTTCTGGAAAAAGCATCTGCCAGCCATTTTACCGCATCGTAGGCGAAAACAGCCCCCGGCAAATGTCTGCTGACACTGGCATCATTATAGGCATCACTATAACTTCTCAAAAAGGAACGCAATTGTTCATCCCCGGAAAAAACAGATGTGATCCACCATGTTCCTTCGAGAGCAACCCCCGCATCCTTCCAAAGAGAATCGTGATAACCCCTGCCTATAATGGGACCAAAAAAATCGGCCTTGCGCGCCGCAGCAACCACCGCGGCGATATCCTCCGGCGGTACCGCTAAAAGCAAAACATCAGCACCGCTTCCGTCAAGAACACGCAAAGCAGACGCAATAGAGCCCGCATCCGCTCTTCCGTACTCCCCCTCAGCGACAACTTTCATTTTAAAGAGGGGGATCCAATACATCAGCGACTCGTAAAAGTCACTCCCTGCGTGCGATTTCTTATCGCGGATAATAGCAACAGACTTGCGATTCAAACCTTGATTGAGAAAATAAGCGAATATTTTTCCATAATAGTCGTCCCCGTATGCCATATGAAAGGAGTAAAGCCACGGTTTATTCGCCCCTTTCATGATCGCACCCTCCCCCAAAGATTCAATCGTGATCAAAGGGATCTCCCTTGCATCCGCTATGGGGGCAATCTCTGCCGCCGATTCCCCGGAACAACCGGAAATCATTGCGACAAAGCGACGATTTTTCATGGCAGATTCGAGAGCCACCTTTGCCGCAACAGGGTCTGCGGGGATATCCAATCCCACAATATGAAGGCGTTTTCCACCGACTCCACCCTGACGGTTCAGTTCATCGACCGCGACTTGAGCGGCTTTGAGATAGACTTGCCCCGCCTCCGCACCCTGCCCGGAAAGGGGGGCCAAAAAAGCAAGGGAAAATTCATCGCCCGCAGGGTAACGAGAGGCGTTGATCTTGAAAAAGAAAACGGCAAAAACAGCCAGAATAGCAAGGAGAATAACTCCCTGGTTAAACGCTTTCTTGCGCAATGGCCCCGTTCTCGGCTTATTTGCTATTCCCCCTTTTATCGGAGGAATCCCACCGGCAAAAGCGACAACGCCCCCCTCTTCACGATCAGGGGAATCAATGGATCGCAGGGCTTCCACCACCCACGCTGCAGAATTTGCAGAAAATCCAAGATTTTCGCGAAGCCGCTCCTCCCATCGCCGAAACTCCTCCGGCTTTGAAAGATCCTCTATATTAAATCCCTCGCGATTCATTTCACGCAGAGCAAAAGTCAAAAGAAAAATTTCACGGCGGCATTCCGCACAGCGTTCTTCTAAAAGTTGCCCCAAACGATCTGGATCGTCCCGAAGCAGCGCTCCGTGAAGGGCAAACAATTCCTTTATAATTGCGATAGGCTTATCATCCATTGCTGTACCCCCAACGTGCATCCCGCATGTATTCATTCTACAGCCGAATATTTAATAATGATTAAGAGCAATCAATATAACAGAAATATCATGCCATCCTCTGCGGAATATGGCGGAAAAAGGGGGAGGAAAAAAGATATCAATCCCAAGCCCCCTCTTAAGCCTAAAGACTACGCCTCTATAACGATCATTTCTCGCGGATAGTGGTTCAACGGCTCGCCGCTTCCATCCGAACGGACGGCAACCAGATTTTCTATCCGTACTCCAAATTTTCCGGGAATATAAATCCCCGGCTCCACGCTGAAAACATTCCCGGGTTCAAGGGGAGTCTCATTTCCCTCAATGATATAAGGCGCTTCGTGGATGGCGACACCAATACCGTGCCCTAACCGATTTAAAAAGAAATCTCCATACCCTGCGCTTGTGATAACGGACCGAGCGGCACGATCGACATCCTGCCCCGTGCAACCTGCTTTGACGGCCGCTTCCCCAGCTTTCTGAGCTTCTAAGACAATGTTATAAATTCGACACTGCTCGTTAGAGGGCGCACCCATGCAAAAAGTTCGTGTGGTATCGGAACAGTACCCCTTATAACGCGCTCCCATATCGACAACCACGAAATCTCCCTTTTCTATCACCTTGGAACCACCGGAATAGTGCGGCATAGAACCGTTTGCCCCGGCAGCAACGATAGGATTAAAGGACATTCCCTCCGCCCCCTCCGATTCAAAGAACGCGGGCAATTGCTTTAAAAGATCTCCCTCTGTCATCCCGACATGCAGCGCACCGGACACTCTCTCCATAACGCGATCCACGATACGCGATGCCTCACGCATCGTTTCAAGCTCATCCTGATCCTTCCGCCTCCGAACAGGATCCAGCAAATGGCCTCCGTTGAGATACTCCGCGGGGACGGCTTTCATCATTTCAAGCAAATCAACAGCGATGACACCGTCGTTAATCGCAATCCGCTTACCTGCCAGCTGCAGCGTCTCACAACCGGAGCGAAAAGCACCGGTAAAACCGTTGTGATCCTCCCATACCTGGTAGGTCATTTGCTCCCCTAACACCCGCGCCATATCCTCGCGATAAAGAAGCGGCGTAAGCGCAAAGGCCTTCCCCTCCGCCGTCACCATAAGTCCCTTTGTTCTTTCGTCTGCAAACAGGCTCAATTCTGCAACATATTCCAGATCAGAGGAAGGTCCGAGAAATATCGCGCTGATGTTGTTTTTTTTCAGTTCATCTACTAATCCATCAATTCGTTTTTGTTTGATCACTCTTAAATACCCCTTTCTTATGAAAAACATAGAATACATCCTACGGGATTATTTTACCATTTATATAGCAGAAGGCTGAAATATACTTGAAACAGTACAGCCATAGAAATTATCGATCAAATTCTTATAGAAATAAACCTAATTGGGTATAATTATACAAATTAGAACTTTTGCTTTCTCATCATTCGTGATATGATCAAAAACGAGGTGATAGAATAAATGAAACCGATACATGTACTTATTGTGGATAATGACCCGTTGGTGTTTTTTTCCGTCGGTCGTATCGTTCGTCTTTTTGAGAATTATCTGGTTATAGGTAAGGTTGACACACTGGAGGAAGCCCTTGAACGCATTCAAGTACTTCCCGTTGATTTGATCGTCGTAGACCCGGACAAAGATCCGCAAACGTTGGAAAAATTATCCGCCACGAAGAAAAGGGCGGACTTCTTGCTGATCGGGCAAAGCCCCGACGCAGCGGCGGTCGATCACGCATTAGGAATGGGCGCATGGGATTATATCGTTAAACCCTTTACGCATGAGCGTTTGCGTCTCTCTTTTGACCTATATAAAACATACCACGCCAAACGCGCTGCTCTTGGGGCGCACGCAAACCAGGAGGATCTGGATGCCCTCTTCCTGCCGAGGGAAACGGGGCACTTTACATCCACAAACCTGTCAGCGGGAAACGGAGAAATGCTCGAACGCATCCTCGGCATTATCCAGGAAACACCCGAGCCTTTATCCGCAGGGGAAATAGCGAAAGAGCTCAAGGTCTCCAGAATCACCGTCCGCAAATACTGCGAAGCCTTGGTAACTTCCGGCAAACTCTGCATCCGCAATCAGTATCAGGCAAAAGGACGCCCCATAAAAAAATACCGCATCGCCGTATAACAAAAGCATCGGAGGAACGATCCGCTCCTCCGATGCTTTATTATGACCACAACGGCTCCTGTTGCTACTGTGTTGATGCAGAAATGCTTGTTATAAAAACCTTTCTCCACAATCACTACAAACGTTATCGTGTAGAGAAAATGCCCCACCACAGATTTTACAAGTCCATTTTTCTTTATCTTTAATCATAAATTCGTCTACGCCATGCTCTTTTGCAAATAGGCTATTATTAACAATACTTTGCTTATAACGCTGACTGTAACTTTTTTCTAAATTTTTAATTTGCTTACAAGGAAAATCTAAACACTCATAACAATACGTATATCCTTTTAATTGAGAGCATTCCTTGATTTTACACTTGTGACAATGTTCAGGTTTGCCTTCGTCGCTAAGCAAACAGCCTTGGCATTGTTTGCTTTTTTTTCTTATCTGAACGTGTTTATAACACACCATGCAATTCATACCACAAGGGGCAAGCATTATATTCTCAATCTTATCTGGCATTTTCAAAAAAATACCCCTCACAATATAAATTTTCTGTACAAACGTATTCCTATTCAGCCGTCACAAAACCATTTCAGAATGAAAATTCCAAATAGCATGCGCTTTATAGCACAAAAGCGATCCACTCGTCCGTTGTTTTATTATGACCACAACGGCTCGTGTCGTTACTGAATTAATCAGAAAAATGCTTGTTCCTGGCAGAAATCTTTTTTTAAATAAATCATATCAACCAGTTGTTTTCCATTATCAAACATTGGATGGTCATAGTTGTCTATAAAAAAATTAGGAATAATATGAGAACGTGTGAATCCACATTTTTCATAAAATGGGATGGTAATTGGGCTGTCTCCCGTACCAACCAGCATTGTTCTGCATTTCCCGCTATAATAGCTAAAAAGATATTGAATCAACGCTACCCCATATCCTTGCCTCTGATACCGCTCATATGTGGCGATACTTTTAAGCTCATAAACTCCATCGCCTTCATCCGTTACGACGCATACGCTTTTTAAATCACCGTCATAACAAGCAAACAAATCACCACGTTCGAGGTACTTATCAATCATTGATTCCTGTTCATCCGCTAACAACAACAAATCTAAAAATTTCTTTTTATCCGTTTTGATTAATTCTATATCCATATACGTACCTCCGCATAAAACATAAATCCCGAACACAAAGGTTCTCCTTTTCCGTCACAAAACCATTTCAGAATGAAAAATCCAAATATTATGCTCTTTATCGCAGAAAAACCATCCGTTAGGGCAACGATGATACCACTCGATTTCGCCCAGCTTTTTTAGCCTTATACAAAAGGGAATCAGCGCCCTCAATAAATCCTGCCACTAGTTCGTTCTGACACGGTACTACGCAATTAGCCCCAATACTCATCGTTATCTTTGTGGACTCGCCAGTGAGAATGTAAGGAACGTCTAAGGTTTCGATCCCTGCGCGTATCTTCTCTGCAATCAACAATAGACCTTCCGGAGTGGTTTCCGATATCAGTACAGCAAACTCCTCTCCACCCCAACGACATGTTATGTCCGTCGGGCGATGCAGAGTATTTTTTAAAACTGCGGCTACAGCTTTTAACATCAGGTCGCCTTGCATGTGACCATAGTGGTCATTGTAGCTTTTAAAGTAATCCAAATCCATCATCAACAAACCAATCAGGGTCTTTTTTCGTATCGCCCTGCGCCACTCATATTCCATATGGTAATCAAACTTGCGGCGATTCAGCAAATCCGTCAATGGATCAAAGAAGCTTAGTTTTTCAATCGTACGCAACTGCCTGAGCAATTGAATATGGATATCCACACGAGCCTTCACCAGAAAGCTGTTAAATGGTTTACGAATGTAATCCACAGCCCCCATTGTCAAGCCCTTCTCTTCATCCTGATCATTATCCAATGCCGTGATAAAAATAACGGGAATATTTCGCGTTTTTTCATCTTCTTTCAGTTGCTTCAAGACTTCAAACCCGTCAATATCCGGCAAGATAATATCAAGCAATATAATGTGCGGACGAACTTTGCTTGCCATCTTCAAGGCTGCATGCCCCGAAACAGCAGTATAAAGCGTATAGGTGTCTTGTAGTGCATCCACTAAAACCCTCTGGTTCACTTTTCCATCCTCGACAATGAGTAGACTGTATCCCTTTCCATCCTCCATTGCGACACCCTCTTTTAGTTGATAACTCAATCATCCTGAAAAGTTCTAATGAGTTACATTATAACAAAACAACGGCACAACAGACTAATCCAATACAACAAAGAAGCCGCACTCGATACAAATTCACTGAACCCCTTAATAATAGCGTATCCATACAATCCTATCCCTTTTAAAATCTTTATTAATACAAAAAATGTTCATTAGACACTTAATAAGTCTAAAGCATTTTTATATAGCAGGTCAAATTCACAAATAAAACTTCCGCACTCATTCTTTACTTGTTCAATCATTCAAATTAATTCTTCTGTGTTGATTACCATAAAGGCATGTTCTTTGAGGTTCGTCAATCAAATCCCGCCCCACAAATCTTGTAATAATTCCTGCGTTTTCCTCATTTTTCCGAACATAAAAACACCTCCCCTCCTTTTAATATATTGAATATCCACAGTTTATATCAAAAGGCATAATTAGCAGTTTAAATATTTCTCTTGAATATGCATCAAAAAGCCAATAAGTTGCATTTGAATAATTTTCTAAATTATCAAAATCCCAATAAGAAAAATATTTAACGCATTTAACAATTTTAGTAAGTTCTCTTGGCTGCTCTTTGATATTATCAAAAATATAAAATCTTTTTAAATATTTAATATCAATACAGCCTTTTTGCATCTTTTGTTCCTCAGCAACAACAACTATCAATTTTTCGAATTCATCTAACTTATCCGGCTTTACTTGGAATAATTTAACTTCAGAAAAGGCTTTCTTCACAATCATGCCCCCTGCCAAAAAATAGATTCTCTGTGCAAACGGTTTCATTTTGCCCCCTACACATCCACTCTACCAACTTTAGATCGCGTTGCCCGTACTGTTAATACCGGAAATCCTCACAACTCCCGAATCATTGGAACAAAAATGATTCCATCTTTTTCTTGTTGTTCGCCTTTTTTACAAAAACCTAACCGCTCATACGCATCAACGGCGTAAGGGGAAGAATTGACGGTAATGCAGGGAACATCTTCCCGTTTTTTTAAATCATCAAGCACTACATTCAGCATCTCACGAGCAATTCCCCTTCGATGATGGTTTTTATCGACGAACAAGAGTGAAATGTGCGTGGTATCCCTCGTCGAAATAACACCAACAATAGTATTATTTTCGTAATACACCCACATTTTCTTATGACCTGATTTTAAATCCAAAGATATTTCATCGACCTTATTCCTTAAATAGTTCTCAAAGGTCCTCTTCCCTTGTTCCGAGTAATCTACTGCAACAAATTCAGAAAACACTCGATTTACCAGATCGATGGCATCCTTTAAATCATTTTCACTGACTTCCCGGATCATACCGTTCATTCTCTCCTTTAAAGAGGCCCGTGCCTACTCAATCGGCCACGGTTTCATCTGCGGCAACCTGTATTTATCCGCAAGCCACTTGATAAAAAACAAGCTTAACAACCCCGTAATACTGGCAACTGTCCCTCGGAGCGCAACCATCACGTCCAATCCGGCATCTGATTGCAGATGGATAATATTCTGCATGGTGTTGGCAATAAAGTGCGCAGAAACAGAGGTCCAAAGGCTATCCGTTTTGTAGCTCATATACCCCCATATTAAACCGCTCGTTACTGTGCCAATGAACAACACAAGCCCGGCCATGACCGCACCCATAAAACTTGAATTGCCGGTCAAAAAACTTTTAACGGGCCAGATAAGGTGCCATAAACCAAACAGCAACGATTGGAATACATTTGCTTTCCAAAAGCGATACTTCGTGAGGAATGAGGGTAAAAACATTCCTCTAAACAGGCCATCTTCCATTAAGGCATTGACCACATTACCCAAGACGAGCCACACACCAAACAACAAACCGCCGCTAACGCCTTGCTTTGGGTCTATGGCAGATAGAATCATGGTCGGGTTTTGATTGGATGACAGGAGTACGCCATACTCAATCCCATAAGCGAAAGCGTACACCAGAATAAAAACACCTGCGCCAATAATGAAATTCATAAAAATATTCTTTGTATGGAGTCCGATAACGGAGGGCTTTACTTTTACCCAGTACAGGGTAAATAATATCAGCAAGAAACCCATCGCCTTTGACAGGATTATCTCCCCCCAAATCTCGTCCAACCTAAGAATAAAAATATCGTTGATTCTGAGCAAGGAACAAAAGAACAACAATATAAACGAGAGCTGAATAGGGTGCGCTCTAAGTTTTTCTCTCAAAAATTTCCCTCCGATAAATGAGCTTGTTATACATCTATTGATACCCACACTGAAACGATATATTTTTCACAGAAACGCTTCTGTTTTTCATCGCTGCAAAACCATGAAAAACACCGATTGTTTTGAATGCAATGTAAGCGTTCTGTCCGTTATGCCTATTTGAAGCCCTATTCGACATAATGAATAACGTTATTTAAGATCATTGTATCTTTAGGCGTAATCTTTAGAGTATGGTATAAATCTCCTGAGCCTCCATAAATATAGTCATGCTCTAGAAGTTTTTTATCGAAAATACAAGGTAAATTATGACCAATCAGAGGAATCGCCCCTACAACATAGCCTGTTATTTCTTGTATTTTTTCTGCATTAGCCAGTTTAAACTTAGAATATCCTAATGATTTCCCTATTTCTTTAAAATTAATTTTCTCACTGCTGGCACTTGCCAGAAAGGCAAGGAGAGATTGCCCAGTGTCCATGATAAAAACAGGTGACGCTTTTTTGATATCGAAATATTTAGCGGCATCTTTCATGCAAATTATAGGCATTTCATGCAAAAGTATTTCAAAATCAGCATGACTATCTCTGAGAAAATCTTGTAGCTCAACGATGGTTAACATCTCACTTGTTTCTCCCCACCTAGCATACATTCTCTATGCAAACGGTTTCATTTTGAGCCGCTGCAAATCCACTAAAAACATTCCATTAGCATTTAAACGGTTCCGTTGATGAAAATTTCTCCCTGCAAATAGAGTATGGCTTTACCCGCTATTTTTACCCTATCTCCACGCTCCTCACAAAAAAGAGTTCCGCTGCGCTGGGAAAGCTGCACGGCGGTCATGTTTTTCTTATTCAATCGTTCCGCCCACAATGGAATCAATCCGGTATGAGCCGACCCTGTTACAGGATCTTCTGCAACTCCCATATTAGGGGCGAAAAATCTGGACACGAAATCAACCGTATCTCCTTTTGCGGTTATCGTAACGGCGTGACTCGCTAATTCTTTTAACAAACCAAAATCAGGAACCACGTTTTTAATCTGACGTTCATTCTCCAACAGCAGCAATAAGTCCCTTGAATGATTTGAGCTGTATGCTTCAAGAATCGGTGTGTCGATTGCCCGTTCCATTTCTACTGTAACTTTAATCTGCTCGCTTTTTCTCGCTGGAAAATCCAACTCGTACAGATCTTCCCTTCTTCTAACCGTTAATCTTCCGCTTTTTGTTTCAAAGTGTATCTCCGTTGCAGTTGTTTCAAGATAGTTCATCACCACATAGGCACTACCCAGTGTCGCGTGGCCGCATAAATCAATCTCCACTTTAGGAGTAAACCAACGCAAATCGTAGTATCCCTCACGCTTTGTCACAAACGCGGTTTCAGAGAGGTTATTCTCGGCAGCGATATTCTGCATGATCACATCGTCACACTCGCCCTCTAACAGACACACTCCCGCCGGATTCCCCTTAAATACAGCATCAGCAAAGGCATCAACAACGTAATATTTCATTATTATCTCTCCTATCGGTCATACTTATACCCACCACTACTTTTTGTTATAGGGTTAATAAACATATCTAAGCAATAATATAGGCACTGACAATCTCTCCGTAATAGGCAGTATGAAAATCCTTGTTTGCGCCATGGAAACTGCAATCCACATTCTGAGGATAATACAGTTCCCTGTTTTCTTCTGTTATTTCTCGTTCATCTTGTTTTTGCTTGTATATAACCCGACATTCAAGCGTTAATGGAAATTCCTTTATACCGGGGACAGAAATTTTGCTGGGTGTCTCAAGCGTCAAATTAAGCTCTTTAATTTTACCTATTGAATGACCGGATTTTGTTCCGCAAACCCCCAATATTTTTTTATCGTATTCACCATACGGTATGTTAATTGTAAACTCAGGGTTCTTACCAAGCATGTATCTTGTAAAGCGATTTTCTCGAACAAAAACGGTAAAAATCGGTTTTGACCATTCTATCCCCAATGTCCCCCAAGCAATGGTCATGGTATTTACTTTGCCATCCGCTTTTGTAGTCAATAAAGCGCCCGTGTTGACTGCTTTTAATATCTCATTTGCATAATCAAATACTTCGATTTCGTTTTTCATTATGATTTCCTCCTTTATTTTATCGAGCGCACAGATCCACCCGTTACACTTACACTGTTCGCTTAACCGAGAACACCCAATGCGGCATATCGACATTGCGATAGTGCTTGGTAAACTCTCCGCAAATGGTCATCCCATTTCTTTTGGCGACATTTTGGGAGGGAGTATTCGTATCTCTGATAATAGAAAACACCTCGTTAGCATTTAAACGGTCAAAGGCGTATTCCTTGCAAGCAATGGCCGCTTCAGCAGCGTACCCTTTATGCCAAAACGCTTTTTGAAACAGATATCCCACTTCAAGAAGTTGCTTGCCCTCGTAGTCCTGCATCGTAAGCCCACACTGCCCGATCATCTCGTTGCTTTGCTTGAGAATAACAGCCCACAACCCAAAATGATGCTGTTCATAATTTTGGATTTGCTTATCTAGCCACCCTTGAACTTCAGGGTCGCTGAAAGCGCCCTCGTAAGCATACATGACCTCCTCGTCCTGTAAAATTTTACAGAGTGCAGAGTAGTCGGATTGTTGCATTTCACGCAGATATAATCGCTCTGTCTCTAGCATCCTATTTTTTCCATTCTCAACGCTCTCCCAGCGATATGTTCTTTTTTACTCTTACAGGCTGTTAATTCCAGCAATTATAATGGGTACCGGAGCATTCTTTATCCCCATCAAAAAAATCTCCGCCTTGTCCAAGCACCACAGCGCGACAACCATAACAACCCAACAAATAATCGCATTGAGCGCATGGCTCTCCTATTTTATCGCCAATCGACCGAAACATATCCAAGTATTTAGATTGGTACCAGAGCTGGTATAAATTATCCGCTCTTTCTTTCATGTTCACATGACTACAGGGGCGATAAAAACCGTCTGCATCCAAGGCAAGAAACCGACGCCCCGCTCCACACCCGGACATAAAACTTACTCTTTGGTTTAAATGACAAAGCAATTTACCAAAGGCAGAATCGGTCTTTAATCTAATACTGCGAGTGTTTTTGATTATTTTAAAGAGCAAAGCCATTTTATCGGCTGACAAACGGTTTTCTTCATATGTTTCGTTCGCAGAGGGTTTATAGCGTAGAATATTTATGTTATCCACATTATAACTTTTCATTTTTTTTATAAAATCCGGAAAATCATCTATATTATCTCGCCTTGCGACCCAGTTAACGCCAAAAGATACTTTAGTTTTTTTCAATAAATCCAATGCGCGAACCGCATATTCATATCCATCGCGGGATTGGGAATGTATTTTTTCGTTGGAACCGTTGATGGAAATTTGAATATGCCTTAAACCTCGCCCAATAAGTTCGTCAAGGAAATGACTGTCCAGACCGAAACCGCTTGTCGTAATGGAAGAAGCCATTCCGCGTTGGTTTATCTCTGCAAGCACAAGATGAAGATCGGGGTAAGAAAGAGGCTCTCCGCCGCCTAAAGCTATTTGAAAAACCTGGATGTCCTCTGCCTGTTGGATGACCGATAAAAGAAAATCATAATCGAGCGGCTCTGATTTTCTTTTATCTTTGTAGCACTGAGGGCAGTCCAGGGGGCAGTATCCCGTTAATTCCACGTGAAGACTTTCCGGCGCACAAAAAGAATTGCGCGGGGCTTTTTTATCTCTGGATAAAGCGATCGCTTCCTTAACGGCTAACCTCTCGCCATCTTCAATAAGCCCTAACGTTTTTAATCTGTCGGCAAAAACGTTGTTTTCTCCTTGCCCCCAGCGCTCCAGTGCGTTTAGCTCCTCGCCGGATATGTATGCGGTACGTGCTCGCTGTAAATTCCATATGCAGACGGCGTTTTCTTCCGGGCGAATTTTTCCCATTATATTCCCTCTATTCGTTACGCCATTTGTATGTTTCCGTTTTAATGAAATCGATCATTCCGCTTTCTGCAAGCTCCAATAAGGTTAAAAGATATTTTTTCATCTGATAACGCACTCTAAATTCGCAAACAGGCTTACCATCCACGGTAACAAAAGCGACATACCCAAAATAAAGCCAATCTTGCCTATGCCACGTTTTTCTTATTTCAAAAGGTACTGCTTCTTCTAATTTGTCCTCAAGTATTTTTACAACATGCGGGTCTTCCCGATAGAAATCCGGTGGCGGCAGTTGTACAGATACAGCGGTTTCAAAGACCTGTTCAAAAGAATCGGATACCACGGACAGGGTTAAATCTACCCGTTCCTGGTATTTTTCAAAAGGCACCTCTTCTTTCGAGGGTGCAGACCAGTTCTCTTCGTGTCCTTTAAGAAAGAATCCGTTTTTAGAATACGTGGTTACCCATTTTTTGTCGTAATAAGAGATACACGAACGTATTATTCCATATTCCGTCAATCGTTTTAAAATGTTCTTTGTACTATGGGTAAGCGAAACGTGTATTTTTTCATAAGCGTATAAAGAATTGCTAAAGGTACACCCGCAAGAACATTCTATGCCTCCCCGTATCTTTATGCTGGGAAAATGCGCTTCCATATGTTTGATAATGTACATAGCATATTCGTAATTTGAACTGACAGGGATACCGAGAGTAAAACACGTCTCCCCTTTTTTGGGTGGAGATGACAATGTGAAATTATAGCTGTACGCATCTTCCGTTTCTCCACTTGCAAAACCAGAGATCTTCCAATCTTCTTGCACTTTGCCGATTGTCAATTCAACGCTCATAAAAGCGTCTTTATTTGCAGGAGAGGGGCATGGGTTTTCTACTTTTCCATAGGCTTCTTCATGCGGTTTGCGCCCTTCGCTTAAGTTGAAAATTTGCGAACGCAATTTGGCATCCAGTTGTTCCGGATATTGGCAACAGACCGTAATGCTCATAGAAGAATAATCTCCGGAAAGGAGCCTTTCTTGGAACGCCGCGTTGCTCATTTTATCTTCCGGCGTTATATATTCCGGCGTTACATACCCTTTATTAAGCGGCCTGACAGGCAACGCATAATAAAGGGGCTTTGTTTTTTTGCAGAAAATCGGTATAGATAAAAAGCTCTCAATAAATTCGGCGGCCTGGACACTCTCCGGTAGAATAATATCAAAATCCGTGTCGGAACCATCTATTTCATAGCCATCCCAATATAGAAATATGATGTTCTCCTCCTTATCGATGATGGAATGAGCGGCAGCATCAACATGATGCCCAATATGAAACAGGCAGCGCGGGGTTTCTCAGCGTCCGAACATTCCCTTTAAAGCTCTATTTAAATGCGGAAAGAATGGCGTAATAAAGGATCGGCACTAAAATGGCCGGAATCATATTCACCACTTTTATTTTTTTGATTTCAAGCATATCGATCCCCAGCGCCGTGATTAAAATCCCGCCAATGATGGAGATTTCCCGCAACATATCCGCCGTCAAGAATCCGGATAAAAATTGAGCTAAAAAAGTCAGCAATCCTTGGTACAAAAATACGCTGACCGCTGAAAAGAGGACCCCCATTCCTGCGGACGAAGCGATGATCATACCGGTGATTCCATCCAAAATGGACTTTGTAAACAGGATCGTATGTTTATGTTCGATTCCGCTCTGTATTGCCCCTAAAATAGCCATCGTTCCGACACAAAAAATAATGGATGACCTCACAAAAGATTGTGAAAAAAGAGAATCATTTTTAGCAAATTTATTCTGGAGGTAGACGCCCATTTTCTCAAGGTGTCGATCAATGCCTATGGTTTCACCCAAAAGGCCTCCGATCACAAGACTGACAATAAATAAAATGGGGTTCGCCTCGGGCTTGACCATTTGCGGCACGGCGGAGGATATGCCGAGAAAAAGAACGGATATTCCCACAGCGGTAAAAATAATCTCCCTGTGTGTGTCTTTCAGCAAATTTTTTATTAAAAGACCGAATAACCCGCCGATGAGAATGGCAACGGAATTGACTATTGTTCCGAGCATGATTCGCCTCCAAAAAATACAACTAAAACGGTGACTTGGATCTGTCACCCTCTCCGGTGAAGGGGCGGATTTCGCTCCGCTATCCCTTTCGAAAAATCGATTTTGCCACTATCATTCCAAGCACAACGCCGCAAAGGCTAAGGGAAATATTTAAGAATGCATTTAAGACGCCGTCGGCATATCTTTGTGAAGAAAACAACTCTACTGTTTCCAAACTAAAGGTTGAAAAGGTGCTCAACCCTCCTAGCAAACCCGTATTCAAAAATAATTTAATTTGCGGAGAAATGAGTCCCGTTTGCCGTTCCATACCGATAATAAAACCAATCAACAACCCCGCAATCACATTTGACACCAGTGTTCCTAAAGGAAAAGCAACGCCTAGATTTCTAAAAAAAACAGCGAGCAAGTATCTCAAACACGAACCCAAAAATCCGCCAACGCCGACATAGATAAAAGCCACTCAAAAACACCCTCTTAATACAGATACCGCTGCGATTTATAAAAAACAACCCTATAAGAACGAACACCCTGCCCATATATTTCTTATAAAACTGCACAGAAGCAGATTATTCTTCTTTTCTTTAAAAACACACTTATTTCATCGCTTTGATGTTAATTCTTCTAAAGGTTTCAAAACAGCTTCCATCGGCTTGCGTTGTCTTATCGATCATAATTTCAACCACTGTATTACGAAAACTCTTTTTTTTATTTTCGGGAATACAGTTGAGGAATGGAACTATGCTCGGTTGATCTATCCACTTAATCATTTCATCACGGGAAAAATATCTGTCAGCATTTTCGTAAGACACATCAAATTGTTTGAAACCTGTTTTTTCGACTAAAACGACATAATCTTCCTTCTTAGGCATGAACCAAGGCCAATCAAAGCTACTGAAAAATTCTTGATACGAGGGCATGTTCATTACTTTTTTTACAGCATCAAAAAAAGCAGCGCAATTGCCATCTCCTGCAAAGTTCCATACCAGCATTCCATTTGGCTTCAACGAGGCAAAGCTATTTTGCAAAAGTTGTTGATGGTTTTTTACCCAGTGCAAAGCAGCATTTGAAAAAACAAGGTCAAATTGATTAACAAAATCCATATCATTTATGTCCATACAAATAAAGATGAGGTTATTTCGTTCAAGTTTTTTAGCTGTGTTAATCATTCCTATCGATGCATCAATGCCAATTACTTTTCCATGAGGTACTAACATCGATAATTCTTCGGTCAAAACGCCATCTCCACACCCAAGGTCTAAAATCGCTTCATTTCCTTTTATTTTCAGTTCGGAAATAAGCCTATTTCCCCATTCTTTTTGATGCTTCGAAGATTGTTTATATTTTTCTCCATCAAACTCAAAATTTTGCATTCAAACTCATCCCTCACATCGCATATGATTCTCTGCGCAAACGGGTTAATGTTCAACCTCTATAAATCCACTGATAATGTCGGCTACTTCCTCAACGGGATTACCCGTGTCCCATTTTTAGCTATTATGAACTGCTCAGCAGGATATTGGTGATATCGATGTACCCCGACCATCGGAAGGGAAATTCCTTACTTCCATCCCGATCACGAAAGGCAAGGCGTTCTGCCGGATCGGCGGCACTCTCGGGCACTTCAAAGTGCGCTATTTTTCTCCATATGACGGATTTCACAGGCGTTTGGCAGTTCAAGCAGGGTGCCCCTTCCTCCCACTGCGCTAAATCGGCCAGAGGAGCCGTAAAATCACGTTCAAAACAGCAACCCGTTCGATGATAACCAGGGCGGTTGGCTCCGACGACTGTGTTTTTTGCCCCTTGAACGCTCTCATCGCAGAGCAGCAACACGGACGGGGGCATCCCAACAGGGCCGCAGTAACCGGCGACCTCCCCCAGATGCTCCTTTAACTCCTGCTCCGTTGCGCGCCTAAACGACGTAATCCCGCACTCCGTGCGCAGATAATGCCCCACCTTTACCAGACTGATCGCACGATCCCCTCGGATAAAAACGGCGATAATTCGCTTGGGCTCCCCCTCGCTGATATATAGCATCGCCTTCAACGTTCGATCCGGGGTAATATCCAATTGGCGGCAGAGGTCCGCTATCGTATTCGCACCGGGGGTCTCAATATCCTTGAGCGGCTGAAGCTCTTCTCCCTCTCCGGGTTGAACGCCTTTAAAAGGAGCGGGGGAATCCGCAAATGCGCCAAACCCACACTGAGGGCAGGCAAACCCCTCCACCCCGTCAAAAACGGCGCTCTCCGTTTGCACCCCACCGATCGTGTATAGCGAGCCGCAAGGCGACAAACTTTCCATAAAGCAAGGGGGAATACCACGATCCGCCATGACGGGGAGGAGCCCCTCTTTCAGACGGTTTACTTTTTCCCTCGCGTCCTCCTGCGTAGCACTCCAACCGGTTAGATGCAACCGACGCCCTCGCTCCTCCTGGAACGATAGGGCAGCACCCCCATATTCACGGATAAAACGCTCCGCGATGGAGCGAATCGCCGCATCCGAACCAAGGCAGTCAACGATCTGCGCTCCTGCACGCAGAAAAAACTGTTGCTTTAATCCCTCCGAAACATCGCGGAAAAGAGCAGCGCCCTCAGGCAACAACAACAGTTCATCCGATTTTGCGTTGTAAACGCCCCGCCCCTCCATGACCAGACGGATAACCCCCGGGTCCTTGACTTTGGCAGGTGGGTTTTTTGTCTTTGGAATGAGCCTCTCTGTATGCGGCAACGCGATCCCTCCTATTTTTGGATCTCCCACCTCTGCAGCGTCAGGCGAATCGCATCGCGCAGAGAGGTTT
>JAGPAO010000011.1 GCA_018063805.1 Synergistaceae bacterium
TTTTGCAAAGCAGAGGGCATTACTTAACGGGAGGGTACCGAGAGCGGCATTTTGCGCTGCTGAAAACATGGGCGGGGGCGTTTGCCTCCCCCCTGTTCTCGGTGCTGGGCAACCGCTACGTTTTATACGGGGAGTGGCTGTACGCGAAGCACACCGTTTATTACGACGCGCTGCCCCACTATTTTTTTGAGTTCGATATTTGGGACTGCGAAAAAGAAATGTTCCTGGATACGCACCGCAGAAGAGAGATGTTGGAGCCGCTGCCTTTTGTTCATTCCGTCCCCGTGTTGTACGAAGGCGCACTTGACGATATCGAGCAACTTTCAAGTTACGTGGGGAAATCTCTTTACCGCACGGAGAATTGGCGGGAAAATCTGCAGATCAACTGTGAAAGCAAGGGCCTCTCCTACGAACGCGCATTGGAGCAGACGGATGACAGCGATCTTTCCGAGGGGCTCTACATCAAGCACGAGGAGAACGGCGAAGTGCTGGGACGTTATAAATTTGTCCGCAATGAATTTGTCGCACAAATTTTAAGCAATGACGATCACTGGTTGGATCGACCGATTATCCCTAATGAATTGAAGGGGGGGCAAACGCTGTGGATATAGTTGAAAAAATCTTTGCATACGAGTGCAAAGAGTACGACTGGCAGGCGAAGCTGCGGGAAACCGAGCAAAACCCCGAATACCACGCGGAAGGCAACGTGCTGATACACACGCGAATGGTGATTGAGGAGCTGTTAAGCCTCTCCGCCTACCGGCAACTTTCGGAAAAAGACCGGCGCATCTTGCTGTTGGCGGCATTGCTCCACGACATTGCAAAACCCTTTTGCACCAAACGAGAAGGGGGACGGCTGACAGCGCACCATCACGCCAAAAAAGGAGAGCAAGAGGCGCGGCGGCTCTTTTACAGCTACGGTTTTATGGAAGAGATATCCGGCAAGCTGAGCTTTGAAGAGAGGGAGCGCGTCTGCTCCCTTATCCGCTACCACGGACTCCCCCTCTTTTTCGTGAACCGGGAGGATTGCGACCGAGAGATTTTTAAAGCCTCCTTAGAGGTGAACCTCCTCCACGTAAGCCTGCTTGCAACGGCCGATGTGATGGGGCGAATCGGGAAAAGCAAGAGGGAGTTGCAGGAGAACATCGCCCTTTTTCGAGAGCACTGCTCCGAGTTGGGGTGCCTGACCGCGCCCAAGGATTTCCAAAGCGACCGGGCGCGCCTCTTGTACTTCAAGCAGGGGGAACAGTACTTGCACTACGAGCCGCACGAAGAGCCGCGATCCAACGTTTTCCTGATGTCAGGGATCCCGGCATCGGGCAAGGATACATATATCAACAAACACCTGAGCGATCTGCCGGTCATCTCGCTGGACGAACTGCGAGAATCGATGGGCATTGCGCCGGAAAAAAATCAGGGGCGCATCGTCCAAGAGGCAAAAAAACGCGCGCGGGAGTATCTGGCACAGAAGCGTGATTTCGTGTGGAACGCGACCAACATCACGCGCCCGATGCGTAGCCAATTGATCGATCTTTTTTTAAATTACGGCGCAAGCGTCCGCGTGGTGTATTGCGAGACGCCGCTTGAAACGGCCCTTGCACGAAACGCAACCCGCAAACAGCCGCTCCCCCACAGCGCCATCCGCGAGATGGCGAACAAGCTCGACGTTCCCAAAGCATGGGAGGCCGAGAGCGTCACGTACTGCATCAGCGATTAAAACAAGCCAAGCGCCCAAGAGTTTTTGGGCGTTTTTGAGGGTATACCCCTCTTTTCTCCTTGCAATTTATAACAACGACTCGCATGAAGTTCATTCCCAGCCTATGCTTTTTCCAAATTTTAAAAATGTCCCGGACTACCTACGATGCCGAGTGTCGCGTGGGGGCTCTTTACGGAGAGAAAAAAAGAAACTCCACCAATAAGCAAGTTGATTTTTTTCCGATGTAGAGGGATAATGTTACCGGTTCATTTTTCTTTGCTGTTTCTTTTTTATTATTGATTCAAACGTTTTTTAAACGATAATACAATAGGAGGGGTTTTCATGAACCGAGAGGAGATATTAAACCTTGCAAATAAGCTTGTTCAGATTCCAAGTATAACGGGGACCAGAGAGGAAAACGAGGCAGCCAAGTATATACGAGATTGGTTTCTTGAACTGCCTTATTTTAAAGAAAACCCAACGCATCTGTCGTACATAAAAACGCAGCCGGAAGGGCAAGAGGATCATGATCTCCATGCTGTCGTAGCTTGGGTACATGCGGCAAAACCTACCAAACGCACCCTTCTTTTTATCTCTCATTTCGATGTTGTGGATGTCCAAAACTATGGAAGCCTTGCGTCCCATGCGTTTTCTCCGGATGATTTGCTCGGGCATTTTTCCAAAGAGGACATGCCCCCCGATGTGCGGAAAGATCTTGAATCGGGCAACTTCCTTTTTGGGCGCGGAAGTATGGATATGAAGTTCGGTGCGGCGCTTGAGATGTCTCTTCTGGCCTCTCTTGCCCGAGACCGTAACCTTTATGATGTCAATATCATGGTTGCTTTTGTTGGGGACGAGGAAAACTGCTCCACGGGGATGCGCGGTGCCATCACTCATATTGTGGATATCGCAAAAAGCGAGGGGCTGGAATTTTTAGCCTGTATCAACACGGAGCCCGGCGATGCGGGGCACCCGGACGGAGGAACCAATCCCTTTATATTCCTAGGCTCTATGGGCAAAATTCTTCCCGTCTTTTACGTATTGGGAAAGCCTGCCCACGTAGGCAACTATTACAATGGCCTGTCCGCCGCTTTAATTGCCTCGCATCTGGTTGTTGCCGCTGAGGGAAGCCCGGAACTCGCGGACGTCTGCGGAGAATCAACGCCCCCCTCCTGGATTTGCCTGGAGACAAAACTTCTTAAAGAGGGGTACAACGTCACGGTGCCGCACAGGGCTCTCGTTTATTTTAACTGCTACACCGCAAAGAAAACGCCGACCCAGATCATGGATGAAATGCAGACCATAGCGCGAAGGGCTCTTGACCGAGCGAGTGACCAAATTGCCATTTCTTCAAAATCGATGATTAATATGGGCTATTCCGGCCAACCCTTTGCCGGTTCAGGGGCGGATGTGATCACGTATCATGATTTGTACCAAGCGGCAGAAGCTCATTTCAGCGGTGATTTTGAATCGTACATGAAACGCTTCTTGGATGCTATTCCCCCCGGTGACCCACGAGATAGGGGAAAGGCCTTGATCGAAGAAACGCTTCGGATATCCGGAAAAACGGGGCCGCTCATTGTGACCGCCTTTTTGTCCCCCTACATGCCGCCAAGAAGCGACAGGGCCGGTTGCCCCACAGACGAACGCCTTGTTGCCGCCGCAAAGCGAGTTGCGGACTATGCCTCAGAGAAATTCTCCATTGAGATGCGCTTTGCCCAGTATTACATGGGGCTTTGTGACCTCAGCTACATCAGCCTTGAATCAGACCGAAGCGAATTTGATATTTACGAGAAAAACCTCCCGGGTTGGGGGGATCTCTACTCCCTGCCCTTTGATGCAATGAGCACACTGGACATGCCTGTGATTAATTTGGGCCCTCTTGGGCGTGAGGCACACCGAAAATATGAGCGCGTTGAATTGAGCTATTCGCTTGATACGCTCCCCAAGCTGATGGATCGGCTCATTCGCGAGTTGAGCGCGGAAAAATAAATCACTTAAAAAAATCAGGAAGAATGCACCGCATTCTTCCTGATTTTTTATAAACCAACGCGATCCCCACTCCCGTACAAGTATTATCCGTGGATATCCCCTTATGCCGTTCTCCTTTTTACACCACTATACGGACTTCATCGACCTCACCAGTCCCGCTCGCGGATGGCCTGCTCCGTGTCGATTTCAACAGCAAAATGTTTTAAAATCAACTCCACGGATTCAGCGATGGACTCTCTCGCCGCCGTTTCTATCTCGCTGTCATTTTTCTCAAATTCATCTTGCAAAGCGTTGATCGCAAGGACGACTTCGTCCAATTTTTCCTGCACTTGGGCGTAGGTGTGCGCCCCGTTTTCAAGAAAAGAAACGAGGCTTAAGAGTAAAATGCGCACCTTATCCACTAAAAAATCAGGGAAATAGTCATCCCGATACATGTCTTTCAGCAGACACTCTTTATCAAAAGCCGGGGCGCCGGAGCCGTCCACAATCTTATCGGGATCGTAAGGAAAGATCGGTTCGGATGATTCAACTTTGTTTTCCGCGTACTCCTTCGCCTGCTCTAAAAAGGATCGAATCTGCTCATTATCGTACCCCATATCGATAGCTTTTTGAAAATGCCCCACCGCTTCCGCTTCCCTGTTGAGAAAATACAGAGAATACCCTACTCTCCAGTGCCACACCGAATCCTGTTCACCTTGTGCCCGGATGCGTTCGAGCACATCAAGCGCCTCTTCCTCTCGATCTAGATTATTAAGAGCGCGACCGTAAGCGCTTTCTATTTCATACACGCGCTCCTCTTGCGGAAGAGCCTCTATAAAATCCACGATCTCCTGCTGCTTGTCTTCATTGTGCCATTGAAGTATCTTCTCTAACATGCCGCCTACCCCCCTATCTAAAAATCCTTTATAGATGGTACCATCCTCTTGTTCATAGAGAAAGGTTTTCACTTTTTTGATAAAAGATACCTTCCGTATGCGCGCTTGATGGCACAAACTGCATGCGATATACTGCAGGTAAAATTTTTCCGTACATCCATTGATTGCATGGGAGGCATCATTAAATGAGCGAGTTAAAAATCCACGATCTGTTTCGGCAGCTTGAAAAGACGGCTATTCGGGTAAAACATGAAAAAGCGGAGGATCCCATCCCCTTGGGACAAAGCAAATACGGAGGGAAACCGCACCTTCCCGAGGGGGTTGAATGGCCCCGTTATACGTTTGAAGAAAAGGGAAAGACGGAGGACAAGCCCCTTTCCTTCTTGGCGCAGTTCAACTTAGCCGAGACACACCCCTTTGACACGGACGGATTGCTCCCCTCAACCGGTATGCTCTATTTTTTCTATGAAATGGAGAGCATGAAGTGGGGCTTTGACCCAAAGGACAGGGGCTGCTCGCGCGTTTTTTATGTTGGGGATGCCGCCGCACAGCTAACCCCCATGGACTTCCCCGAAGATTTGGATGCCCACTACATCATCCCTGAATTTAACCTTTCATTTAAAAAACAAAAGTCGCTTCCCTCTTTTGAGGAGTTTGAGGTTCACGCCGAAAATGAAAAAATCCTGTACCAAGACGCCCGAGAACAAATGGAAGAGGGCGAAGAGGATTTGGATGAGTGGGATCTCTACGAAAACGCACTGGAGAACTATGGTTGCCCCATAGACGAAGAGGCGAACGAAGATTCGCATCTTCTGGGGTATGCCGGTGTCATTCAAAATGAAATGCTTGAAGAGTGCGAGAAGGTCTCTCGCGGATTCTACTGCGGCGATGCGGGTAAGAAACTGAGCGGGGAAGAGCGCAGGCAGATAAAAGAACAGCGCAAAGAGTGGGTGCTGCTCTTCCAAATGGGAACGGTCGCCGATTCGGAGGAAGAGTACGAATTGATGTGGGGCGACGCCGGTTGCATCTTTTTTTACATCAAAAAAGAGGATTTAAAAGAGAGGAACTTCGAAAAAACCTGGCTGATCCTGCAGTGTTACTGATCCCCACCATCAGCCGATAGACCCCCTAGTTTTTTTCCCAGAGTCCCTCCCCCGTATTTTTTCACCTGGGGGGCGGGACTCTGGAGAGGAGGATGCCCCTAAATTGCATTTTTTCACTGGCTTTTTACGAAGCTTTTCTTCATAATAAAGACACACACCGATGGAGAGGGTGAAAAAATGGCGGCAAACGCTGCGGGTAAGGTAATGAAAACGCTAAAAATCGCGGTGGGCACACTGATCTTTATTGCCGCTGCTCTGTTGCTGTTTCGGATATACGATGTCAAAAAGGGCCCGGAACTTGAGCGCTGGCACACATATACCCCCGAAGAAATGACCGTCCGAGAGCTTGACTCCGCTACTTGGAGTGATTACCTCAAGCGAGAGGAACAGATTTTCAATGACGTCCGAAAAAACATAACGGATAGGATACACGCCTCAGCAGACGCAGGGGGCAACCGCTACTTTGCAAAAAGCCCCGTCTACCCCCCCCATTTCGCGCGTGATTGGAATCGCTCCTTTATTTTAAAACCCAAAGGCACAGCGGTCGGAGTGGCTGTTTTACTGCACGGCCTTACGGATGCCCCTTATACATTACGACACATTGCAAAACACTATACAGAACGGGGCTTTATCTCCATCGGCCTTCGAATACCGGGACACGGAACCGTTCCCGCCGCTCTGTCCAATATCGAGTGGGAAACATGGCTCGCAGCCGTGCGCCTGGCTGTGCGCGAAGCGCAAAAAAGAAGCACGCCCTCCCTGCCGATCCACTTGGTCGGCTTCTCCAACGGAGGGGCTCTTGCCGTAAAATACACGCTCGACTCCCTTCAAGACGACTCTTTGCGCCGCCCGGATCAGCTCGTGCTGATCTCTCCGATGATTGGGGTCATCCCCCTTGCGCGCTTTGCGGGTCTGGCTCAAATACCGGCTCTCAGCGATTCAGGCAGGGCGGCATGGCTGAACGTTACCCCGGAATATAATCCTTTTAAATATAATTCGATGCACATCAATGTGCCGCAGCAATCCCACCGCCTCAGCAGCGCCCTGCAGGAACAAGTCGCCTCCCTAAGCGACAAAGAGAGAGAGAGCATGCCTCCCGTTTTAACCTTTCACTCGGTGGAGGACACCACGGTCAGCACCGTCGCTGTCATCTCACGCCTATACGCGTATCTGCCCCAAAACGGCAGCGAACTCGTTCTTTTTATTATCAACCGATCCGCAACCTACGGCACGGCCGTGCAATCCGCGTTGAGCCTGTTGACCAATCAGCTCCTACCCGCTCCCCCGCGCAAGTACAGCGTCACCCTCATCTCAAATCAGGTGGGAAAAGACGACCGAGCGTTTTTGACGACAATCAAAGCAGGAGAAACGGAGGAGCGTTCACGGGACTTGATGGTCCGCTTTCCCTCAAGCCTGTTATCCCTGCCGCATTTTGCCGTCCCCACCCCCGTTTACGATCCGTTATACGGGGCCGAACCGCGCAAGGGAACGGAAAAAGACTACGGTGTCAATCTCGGCTTGATCGCGGCAGGCGTAAAACAAGAGACGCAGCTGGTCAACCCTGACTTCCTGTTTCGATTGGGCTCAAACCCCTTTTTCCCCTATATGCTGGAGCGAATCGACAAAGTCATAGAACGTCGGTAGCGGCTCTTCCCGCATATCGAAATACGTGATCGCCCCGTTTATACGTTAGATACTATGTTATGATGCATCCAATACAATATCCGAGGCTCAGGAGAGATTTTTTATGAATATAGGCGTTTCCGTTACCCCAAAAGAACTATTCGATCTTTTGTTAAATGTATCCCTTGTCCGCCCCGTGTTTATATGGGGTGCTCCCGGCATCGGCAAATCGTCGCTTGTCGAAAAGTTCGCGGAACAAGTGGGAATACCCTGCGTCTCCATGTTAGGCAGTCAGCTTGCGCCCGAGGATCTGATCGGCGTGCCGCAAATTATAGATGGGTGCTCTCGCTTTTGCCCGCCGCGCACGATCGCACGGAGCGAACCGTACTGTTTGTTTTTAGATGAGCTCAACGCCTGCTCTCACGAGGTGCAAAAGGCCTTTTACAGCTTGATCAACGAGAAGCGCATCGGTGAATACACGATGCCGGAGGGATCTATCGTGATCGGAGCGGGCAATCGATCCAACGACAGCGCCATCGTCAAGACCATGTCCTCCGCCTTGATCAACCGCATGCTGCACGTGGAGCTGCGCGCCTCTCACCGCGACTGGCTTGAATGGGCGGGGCAAAACGGGATTCACCCGCACATTTTGGAGTATATCCGCCTGCGCCCGGATCACCTGTTTGTCGCACCGCCCAAAACGGAGGAGCCCTTTTCAACACCGCGTTCCTGGCATATTTTGAGCGATGCCCTCAACAGCTACGGAGACAATATTCGTATGGAAACGCTGGGGTTGTTGGCACAGGGGTGTCTCTCTTCGCACCACGCCACACAGTTTCGGGCGTTCATCAAGCAAATAGAGAATCGGTATAAATTGACGTCTATTCTTGAGGGAGATGAAGGGTGGCCTCATAAAGCAGAGGATCGCGATGTCCTCTATTTCTTGGCGCAATCCTTTAGAGCTCAATTAATAAAAGAACTCCCCCCTCTGCGAGAAAATATGGCGCCGCACTCTCGGGACTTAGCCCACCGCTCCAAAGCACTGATCCGGGACTTAGCAAACATCAGCCTTGAGATTGCGCAGATGACGGTGTCCTCTAACAACGAAGAAGGAGGATTGCCCGAATGGTTTGTCGTCGAGATTGTCCGCGATCTTCCTCGGCTTGCGGCAAAAAAAGATTAACGGTAAACGGGGATGGCAAAAAATAAAACCAAAAGAATCATCAACCCGGCCGACGAGAATTTCCTTGCCGGACAAGAATTGTTGGCCAAACACCCCATGTTTTCCTCTCTTTTGGGCGGGTCTCGAATAGCCCGAAACGAAAGGAATGGCTGCCCGGATAGCGCATGGGCCGTTGTTTCCTGCGCCGGTTGTATCTCCGTTCACCCCAAAAGACGCGGGGAACCGAGCGAGTGGATGTATGTTTTGGCCCATTGTCTTTTGCACCTTGGTTTGGAGCATTTCCCGGTGAGGGAGGGTAGAAAAGCCTGGAATGTCGCCTGTGATTGTTACATCGCGCGTTTTCTCTACGATTTAAAAATAGGCAAAGCGCCGAGCGATATGGGCAATCCCCTTCACCTCACCAATCAAAGCGAGGAAAAAATATATGCGCGCCTGCTGCGGGACGGAATCGAACCGGAATTGTTTTCATTCGGCACGGCAGGCAACCATCCCGACATGATCGGCAACGGCATCGGCACGGACTATGCGGGAAGACCTCTCAACACACAGTGGGCCTCCCGTTTTGCCTTCGGGATAAAACTTGCCGTTACCAATGCCGTCAGCGTTGCCGCCGGTTCTTTAAAGAGCTTAAGCGATGAGCAAAGCCACAAGTCCGTTGCGGCGCAAGCCCGAGATTGGTTTATCAGCTCCTACCCTCTTCTCGGTGCCTTGGCTGCGAATTTCAAGTTAATCGAAGACCCGCTTGTGTGCACGAGGGGTGAAATCGGCATTGCCGCAGTCAACGCCTCGCTCCAAGAAATATTTATTAACCCCGCCGCAGGATTGACGCTTGAGGAGTGTAAATTTGTTATGGCGCATGAATTTTTACACGTGGGATTACGCCACGACGCCAGAGCCCAAGGACGCGATCCTTATTTATGGAACGTTGCCTGCGACTATGTCATCAACGATTGGCTGGTCGATATGGGCGTGGGGGAAATCCCCAAGCGAGGCCTGCTCTACGATTTAGAATTAAAAGGCCTGTCCGCGGAAAGTATTTACGACCGCATCGTCACGGACATGCGTCATGCACGCAAACTTGCAACCTTGAGGGGAGTGGGGCTTGGGGACATCATCGGAGGGACAGAAGGCGATGAGTGGTGGAGACACGGAGACGGTGTCGGGCTGGACGAGTTTTACAGAAACAGCCTCTCGCAGGGGTTAACCTACCATGAGGATCAGGGACGCGGATTCTTGCCCGCCGCACTTATCGAGGAGATACGAGCGCTCAATCACCCCGTCATCGCGTGGGATGTGGAGCTTGCCAAGTGGTTTGACTGTTGGTTTCTGCCGCTTGAAAAACACCGCACCTATGCGCGCCTCAGCCGCAGACAATCAGCAACGCCCGATATCGCACGCCCCCACTGGGTAAAAAATTTCGATGCCGATGACGGGAGAACGTTCGGCGTCGTGCTCGACACGTCGGGTTCCATGGATCGCCACTTACTGGCCAAGGCACTGGGGGCTATTGCAAGCTACGGGGCTTCGCGAGACGTACCCGCGGTGCGCGTTGTTTTTTGTGACGCGCTTGCCTACGACCAAGGCTATATGCCGCCGGAGAATATCGCGCAGACGGTAAAGGTGAAAGGACGCGGGGGCACGATACTCCAACCGGGGATAGACCTCTTAAACCGGGCGGATGATTTTCCGCACGACGCACCGATACTGATCATCACGGACGGCGAATGCGACGACCTTAAAATCCCTGCGCGGGAACACGCCTATCTCATCCCCAAGGGAAAACACCTCCCCTTTGCTCCCAAAGGAAAGGTGTTTCGCGTGGAGTAAAGGGCGCACGGAATGATTTCATCAGACAATAGCCGGATAAAGAAAGGGGAAAGCTGTCATAAAATCGTGTAAAAAAATGAAACTCACATTGAGCTCGTTGTTTTTTGCTGTGTTCATCGCACTGATCGCGCAGATAGGCGCGGCACATGCGGCCTCTGACAAATCATTAGAGAATCTCACCCGCGACATAAACGCCAAATTCGCAGGACAAATCCCCAAGCTTTGGGGCAGCAACAATATCCCCGGTGTGCGAACGCGCTTTGCGACAAAAGAAAAAGCCGTGGCGTTGACCTTTGACGCCTGCGGCCCGGATGGCGGGTACGATGCAGCTCTGATTGATTTTTTGATCGCGCGCTCTATCCCGGCGACGCTCTTCCTCAACGGGAGATGGATCGATAAAAATCCTGGCATCTTTCAAAAACTGGCGTCAAATCCGCTTTTCGAGATAGCCAACCACGGCACGCGACACAAGCCTCTTTCGGTAACGGGACGTTCTGTTTATGGGATTAACGGAACGCAAAACATTGCGGAAGCGGTGGCGGAAGTGGAGATCAATGCGCGAAAAATCAAGTCCTTGACAGGAAAGCGCCCCCGATTCTTCCGATCCGGAACGGCGTTCTACGATGAAATTTCCGTCAAAATAGCACACACTCTGGGGCACGAGGTGGCGGGGTACAGCGTCCTCGGCGATGCCGGGGCAACCTACTCGCGCACACAAGTGAAAAAAGCGCTTCTGTCCGCTAAACCGGGGGATATCATCCTCCTCCACATGAACCGCCCGGGAGGGATGACAGCGGAGGGCACAAAAGACGGAGTCCTAGCACTTCTGGCAAAAGGGTATCGGTTTGTTAAACTTTCTCTATCCGATGCGCCTTAACCAGCCGTGCCTTTCGATCCACTGCAATACCGATCAGCGTGGCCTCACCGGGGGAAAAGCGATCCGCATACCCCTTAGCCCGTATCTGCGCCATAGCCTCATCCGCCGCCTGTTCGCAGGATGCTTCATCATCGGCGATCTTCAGCTCCACAATATAATGATGGTGATTCTTGATAATCTCAATATCGCTGCGTCCGTGGTAGCTGTGGTTTTCGGCAATCGTCGTCAGCCGTGCCGCCCAAATCAAAGTAAAGAGCATGGCGTGAAAAAACGACTCCGCTAAATTATTCATGATGATGCTGCTGTGCGCCTCGGAATACTTGCGCTCCTCACGCTCATAAATATCGTAGGGGATAGCGGCCAGTACTTGATTAAAATAGGGAATCAGATCCTCAGGTTGTCCCTTATCGAACGATTGTTCAAGATACGACCTTGTAACCCCCACATCCGTATTGTCCAACTTACTATACAAACACAAATACGCCATAGAGGAAAGAACCTCCTCGTTGGGGTAATCCAGCACCAGAAGATTGCCCATTCTCTTTCGCACCGTTAAGTATCCTGCCTGAAAAAGAAAACTGGACGGTTTAGCCAGTTCGATCTCTGTCACACCGGTAAAACCCTCATCCTCCGCTTTGCCTCTGAAGTCTTCGGCCTCAATATCGTGGTTCTTAACATAATTGACAATAAAAGCGGGGGAACCGCTCTCAAACCAGAAATTTTTGAACTGTCCCATTTGAAAAAAACTCAAAGTGGAAAAAGGATTATAAACTCGGTGCGTTCCGTCAAAAGAGAAACCATCGTAATAGGCGCGAATTTGCTCGATAAGCGCACCCTTCTGCAAGCCAAGCCGTTTCGCCGTCTCGGTAATATGCCCGCCCAGATAGGCCAAAAGTTCCTCCTCGGTATACCCCAGCATCTCGGCATACCGATCATCCATAGATAGATCGTACAGATTATTCATCGCGGAAAAAACGCCCGTCTTGGTAAACTTGGTGATCCCCGTCATAAAAACAAAGCGCGTGCTCTCATCGCTTGCTTTAATCTGGGTATAAAAGCCGCGCAACACAGCGCGGAATGCTTCGGCTCGCTCGTGGTCAAAGAGAGTATCTAAGATAGGTTTATCATACTCATCCACCAAAATGACAACGCGTCCATGCAAAGCAGCGAGCGCATCCAGCAATATCGAGAGAGCCTCTCCCGGAGGAGAGTCCGGAATCTCTATGCCGTAGCGCGCTGCACTTTTTTTGACTATCCGTAACATAGAAGCCCGCAACGTCTCGACGCCCTGATCCGTTGTCGTCGTGCTCATATCCAACCGTACCACGGGGGAGATTTTATAATCCGGCCGATTCAAAAATTCCTCCGCATACAGCCCCTTAAACAGTTCTTTTTTACCGGAAAACAGCGCATCAAACGTAGAAATGGTGAGGGATTTCCCAAAGCGCCTGGGGCGAGAGAAAAAAAACACCTTCCCCCTATCGATAATGTCAACAAGATATTGCGTCTTATCAACGTAAAGATACCCCTCCTGCCGTAAATTCACAAAATCCTGAATGCCGATGGGCAGTTTTTGTAGTTTATCTCTGCGAGCGTCCATGGATTCCCCCCCTTTGTGCTCCTATATTATAGCGTAAAGAGCCAAAAGAAGAGAAAACCCTCCCCTAACGCAAACCCGCCCCCCCTCTTAGAGGGGGGGCGGGTTGCTCGAATACTCTTATTCAATCACGATTCGGTTTTGATTTTCGAAGCGAACTTTTCCGCCTAAAAAGGCGAGATATTCGGCGATGGCGTCCGCATCTAAAATTTCCGTCGCCTCTTTTTTGACAGCGTTGCGCATCACGACCGTCTTATCGCCGCCATCCGCCGTCCAGTTGCTGGTGACAACGTTGTATACTTTTTTAGGATCAACGGGCTTCCACTGCCCATCCTGCTCGACGAGAACGGATTTGACTCGTTTCCCCTGTTTCAAAATCTTGCCGTCGTTGTCTATTTCCATGGGAGATTTGGCGGAATCAAAAACCACCTTCATCCCCGCAAAATGGAGGAATCCGCCGCTGGGGACGCGTTTCTTGGCGTCGTAGTTATCCCCTTTGACGGAAAGCGCAGAAGCGGATATCTCCGCCAGCTCCAACAGTTGCTCCCCGGTAAGATAAACCCGCGTCAGTTTATTGCCGTAAGGACTGATTTCCAAAATCGTTTTATAGGAGACGGGACCGGCGGGGTAAATCTTATCGCCGCGCACGTTGCCGCCGTTGATCACTCCGATGTCCGCTTTCACCTTCCAACGGAACGCCTCCGCCATAAAGCTGCCCAGGGGGCACTCCGCTCCTCTGGCAACGGCCTTAGTGGCGTTTGCGTCGCTAAGAAAGCTGCCAATGGGCGCACCAAGAGCTTTATTAAAACGAGAGGTATAGTCCTCCGTTAGCTTTGCAATCTGAGAATGCTCCCCCGCCTCCGGTGTAACGAGGATGGTCTTCCAACTTGTATTGGGAACATCCAAAGCGCCGTTCTTCAAAGCCAAATCCAAACGCCCCAAATATTGCGTGTAAGCCAGCTGCTGCCCCACAAGTGTTTTCCACCCCTCCGGCCCGTTAACAACCGTTTTTACGGGGATCAGAGTGTGGGAGTGTCCGCCCAAAATAGCGTGGATACCCGCCACGTTTTCCGCAAGGCGCATATCCGCCTCCGCTCCGATATGCGTCAGTGCAATGATCACGTCCGCTCCCTGCTTCTTCAGCGACTCGACCATTTTACGGGCGACGCCCTCTATATCCTGGTTTATTTTCACCTTTTCCCCCGGGCTGGCAATGGAAAAGAGCTCCGGAGCCATCAGCCCGAAGAACCCCACCTTCAACCCCGCAGTCTCTTTGATCACGCTCTTGGGAAACAATTTCGCCAGGGCGGGATCCTCAAAGCTCAAATTACTGACGACAACGGGGAATTTTGCAAATTGCATCGTTGTCTTGAGCGCATCGGCACCGTGGTCAAATTCATGATTCCCCAGCGTCCCCACATTCACCCCCATAAGAGAAAGGGCTCTATATTCCGGTTCCCCTTTAAAGTGATAGAACATCGCGCCGTAGGAAATATCGCCCGTCTCCACCAACAACAAATTGGGATTGTGTTTCCGCTCCCCCTCAATGAGGGCACCCAGGGCACTGAAACCGCCCGTCTGCACTTCCATCCCCAGCCTCTTCACTTTCTGCGATTCCAGCTGGCTGTGCAAGTCGTTTACGGCAAGAATGGTAATCACTCCATCCTTTGCCGCCGCCGTCATTACAAAAAGAGAGATAAATACAAAGACAAGAAGCGTCATCACCGATGATTTTTTCCACATTTTCACTCTAAAGCACCTCCTGATTTTTAAAAAACAGTCAAAAAAGAATCAAACGATATGGCATACTTTACCCGATACAATCGTCATTCCGACCTCAATCGACCCCACTTCCTCCGCCGGTAGCACAAACGGGTTTTCCATGAGCACAGCCATGTCGGCACTTTTCCCCGGTTGAAGCGTTCCTCTAACGGCTTGTTGCCCTATAAGCTGTGCCGCTCCGCCGGTATAGAGCCAAAAAGCCTCCGCCCTTCCCAAAGCTTCGGATGAAAGCCAACCGTGCTCCGGCCGGCCCGCAAGATCCTTCCGAGTCATGGCAACCTGAATTGCTTTGAGCACGGAAAAATCCTCTACAGGTGAATCGGATCCCCCACCCAGAACCACCCCTTTTTTTACAAGTGTGTTCCACGCATAGCTGCTGCGCGATCGTTCCGCGCCAAGGCGATCCATCACCATTTCCCAGTCAGACGCGAGAAAAAGCGGTTGAATATCCGCACCGACTCCCAAATCCGCCATCCGCTGATACAGTGCGTCATCACCGATTTGGCAGTGCACAACGCGTAGGCCAACCTCGGAGCCCCGCGTTTTTGCCCCTTCGTATGCATCCAGCAGTTGCAAAAGGGGCTCGTCTCCGATGGCATGAGCGGCAACCTGCCACTTTGCACCGGAAGCAAGCCCGAGCATTTGTTCCAGCGTCTCCCTATCATACAATAACAAGCCCCTGTTGCCGATATCATCGTTGTAGTCGGCGCGCAGTGCCGCCGTCCGCGCCCCGAGGGAGCCGTCAAGCATCAGCTTCAGAGGGCCGGAAGCAAAGGATTTTCCCTGATGGCGATGCCCGCCTTTTTTGAGAAAATCACGCACGGCGGGTACGCTTTGCAGTCGCCACTGCTGCTGCACAGAAAGCGGCATTTGATCGGCGTCATCCAACTCTTGGAAGAATGCCATCAGATCCTCCGGTGATTCAAAATAGGATAAATCATCACTCTGTGCAAGGGTAACGCCCTTTTTAACCAGTGCCGCCATTGTTTTTTGAGCATAGCCGCGCAGCTGCAGGCGCGTGGGCGGAGGCATGCCATCCAACGCAAAACGAAGCGCCCCCTCGCGCACGATTCCGGTGGGAAGACCGGATGCATCCAAATCGACCACACCATCCGAAAAGGACGTATCCCCCGTAATGCCCAGTGCCTTTAAAGCCGCGCTATTTAAAACGGCGATATGGACGCAGTTGCGGAGAAAGATAATCGGCGTTTTAGAAGAAATAGCGTCCAAATCCGATCGCTGCGGCAGACGTTGCCCCACTCCCCACTCATGCCCCCAACCAAAACCGAGCATCCATTCCCCGTTTTCACCTCTCGAAGAAAGCGCCTGTTGCCCTGCCTCAATCAAATCGTTGACGGAGGTCGTTTTTTTCAGATCCACACTCTCCAGAGATTGTCCCGTTGCAAGCAAATGCAAATGGGTGTCTATAAAACCGGGGAGAACAACCTTTTTTTGGATATCAAGAACAAGCGTCTGCGGCGTGCACAGCGACAGTATCTCCCGATCATTCCCCACTGCTTCGATAATACCCCCCCGCGCAAAGATTGCCGTCGCCCTCCCGGGCGCGGCAAAGGGATAGATATTGGCATTGATAAGGGCCAGAGATTCCTGATTTTTCAAGAGATTACCTCTGCTTGATACGCTCGATCAGATAGGTTACAAGCGTCCGCATTCCGTACGCAGTGGCTCCTTTTACGTAATAGCTGTACGGTTCTTTGACGAAGTCAGCCGCTGCAATGTCCAGATGAATCCAAGGAATATCCTTCCCCACAAAAGCCTCAAGAAACATCGCCGCAGTGATGGCACCGCCGTAACGCCCTCCGGAATTAACTAAATCCGCCACGGGTGATTTTAGTTTTTTACGCAACCCTTCGTCATCCATAGGAAGTTCCCAAAACCGCTCCCCCGTGGTGGCGGCAGCCGCTTTGAAACGTTCCGCAAAATCGGCGTCATTCGTAAAAAGCCCTGTTGTATTCTCCCCAAGGGCAATACCGCAGGCTCCCGTCAATGTCGCGATATCGATGATTTCATCCGGTTTCAATTCAGCGGACGTATAGGCCAGCACATCCGCCAAGGTTAGACGCCCCTCCGCATCGGTGTTGTTGATTTCAATCGTCTTGCCGTTGTACGCGCGCAAAATATCATCGGGGCGATAGGCGTTCCCCCCCGGCATGTTTTCGGCCGCGCCGATCAGGGCATGCACTTTTATGGGCAGTTTCAGCAAGGCCGCAGCGCGAATCGCACCGAGAACAACGCATCCCCCTGTTTTATCCCCCTTCATCGTGATCATCCCGTCGGCCGGTTTCAGGCTCAAACCGCCGCTATCAAACGTGAGGCCTTTTCCGATCAAAGCGATACTCCCGGCACACTCCACTTCGGGCGTCCAGGTAAGACGGATGAGACGGGGTGGCGTTGCGGAACCTCGCCCCACGGCACAAAGAGCCCCCATCCCCTTCGCTTCCATTTGAGGGGTCTGCGTGACGTCGCACTCCAACCCCAACTCGCTTGCCAAACGGCGAGCCTCTGCCTCCAACGTTTCGGGATTGATTACATTTCCGGGTTCATTGCAGAGATTTCGGGAGTAACACTGGCACTTGGCAAGGATTCTTCCCTCTTCAAGCCCCTGTTCATCGGCGTACTGGAACCCGACCCAAACGGGACTAGCAAAGCGGTCTTTGGGATCGCGGCTCAGGTATTTCGAGAAACGATACCCCGCCAAGTACGCACCTTCCGCTATGGAACGGGAGCGCTGAGACTCCTCTGCCCCGGGAATGGACAGGGATACGGATTCTCTGCCCTCCTCCGTTGCCGCCCGCACCAGGGAGAAGGCGGCGATTCGAAAATCATCTTCCTTCGCCTTATTGAGTGCTCCCATACCGATTAATAGAATATTTTTGGTCTTTCCCTCCGGATAGGGGATATTCAATAACTTTCCCTTTGCAGCATCAAAAACGGTTCTTTCCAAAAAAGAGAGGCAGTAAGAACGAAGTTCCTCTTCCAGATGGATCAGGGAAGCGTGGAAATCATCCCCTTCAAAACAGGCAACTCCTACAACTTCGGATTCACCGATTGTTATTTTCTTTCGGATAACATCAAATTTCATTTCGTGTTCCCTCCCTGAGATAATCTAGGCACCACACATCGCTGCTCTTCTTCCATTTTAACATTGTTATGAACACCGTGCGGCAAGTGTTATAATATTTGCGTATGCACATCTAAGAAACAGGGGGGACACCCCTCTGTTCGGACTAAAAAACTAAAGATTTAAAGGAGACTGCCATGTCTGGAAAATATGATGTCGTTATTGTCGGAGCCGGTCCGGCCGGATTGTTCGCGGCTTTAGAGCTGGTCAACAATGGCAAAAAGGTCCTTCTTCTGGATAAGGGAAAGGAGATAAAGAAGCGCATTTGCCCCCTTAAATTGGGAGTTGCAGAGTGCGTCCACTGCCAACCGTGCAATGTCGTCTGCGGTTGGGGTGGAGCCGGTTCTTTCAGCGATGGAAAATTAACGCTGACTCCGGAGTTTGGGGGCAACATGGAACAGTACTCCGGACGCCCCAAACTGATTTCTCTGATAGAAGAGGTGGACAAAATCTACTTGGAACACGGAGCGAGCCATACCATGTTCTCCCCCCACGGAGAGGTAGCGGATCGCATTATCGATAAAGCCCGCCAAGCAGGACTTGAAGTACTCCCTGCTGTTATACGCCATATGGGAACGGATCGCTCCAAAGATATTTTATCCAGCCTGTTTGAGATGATCAAAGAACGGTGCGAAGTCCGAATGGAAACCGCCGTTCAAGAGGTCTTGCTGGACAAAAGCGGGGCTGCCTGTGGGGTGTTGCTTGGAAATGGTGAGGAGTGCCTCGCACCCAAAGTTCTTTTGGCTCCGGGACGCGAAGGAGCCTCCTGGATGGAGGAAACCGTTCGCAAGCTGGGGCTGGAAATCGCCTCTCTACCCGTGGATATTGGTGTTCGCGTAGAAATTCCGGCCGCATGGGCAAAAGAAATCACCGATCAATTTTACGAAATCAAGGCGATTCTCGACACGCCGACTTTTGATGACAAGGTTCGCACCTTCTGCATGTGCCCCAACGGCGAAGTGACCACGGAGTATCAGTCGCTGCAAAATATCCTGACCGTAAACGGACACTCCAATCGGGACGCGGAGAGCAAGACGGAAAACACAAACTTTGCGATTCTCGTATCCACGCAGTTTACACGCCCCTTTAAGGATCCCAACGGTTACGGGAGTCACATCGCACGGCTGGCGAACATGCTCAGCGGCGGCGTGATGGTTCAGCGGCTGGGAGACCTTCGCAAAGGACGCCGCTCCACGCGAGAACGGATTGAACGAGGGCTCGTTCGCCCCACGTTGACGACGGCCGAACCGGGGGATCTCTCCTTCGCGCTGCCGTACCGCCACTTAACGGGCATTATGGAAATGCTCACCGCCCTGGATCATATTATTCCGGGCATCAACAGCAACAATACGCTGCTGTACGGCGTGGAGGTCAAGTTCTTCAGCTTAAAGCTGGCGCTGGATACCTCGCTCCAAACCACGATCCCGGGGCTTTACGCGGCAGGAGACGGAGCTGGCGTCACACGCGGCGTCATTCAGGCCTCCGCATCGGGGTTCTGGGCCGCCCGAGCGATGATGGGCAAAAATTGATAGAAAATAAGATTAACGAGGAGGGATAACCTCATTCCTTCCTCAAAAAAGAGGTTCTTGTCATGAATGATACGAATGAGAAACTCCCAAACGGGTGGCCGATCCCAAAAGGCTCTCATGTTATCGTCTTTTGCACTTGCACCCTGCTTTTCTGGGTCTATCTCATCACCGACTCCAATGGCTATGCGGGGATACTTGATAACTTTAACCTCATCATCCATGAAGCAGGGCATATGATCTTCATGCCCTTTGGACGCACCATGCATTTCTGGGGCGGAACCCTTCTCCAGTGCCTGGTTCCCCTCGCCTTTCTCTTTTCTTTTTGGAATACCAAACAACCTGCAGGTGTCGCCTTTTCCGGAATCTGGCTGGGACAAAACCTCTTGAATATATCCCGGTATATTTCAGACGCAAGGGACATGATCCTTCCCCTACTGGGCGGCGGCATTCACGACTGGAACACTATTCTCGGAAGTATGGGACTGGTGCGGCATTGCAAGACAATAGGAGGGCTTGTCTTCCTTCTGGGATGGGGAATGATGCTGGCCTCTGCAACTTGGTATTGCCTGAGATGGTGGAATTATTCAACAAGCGAAGGGGACATCTAATCGAAGTCCTCGTATAGATGCCCCCGCTTCTGCTTCTTTATCGCATTCTTAAAATTATACGCGTTTATTTCTCCCCAGTGCGGCCTTGCCTAACTCCACGAAAACAAGAGGCGCGAGGGAAAGAAGCACGATGTAACCCCAATGCGCCGCATCCAACGAGACCACTTTGAATATTTTTTGAAGCTGCGGGACAAAAAGCACGAGCAGCTGCAAACTCAAAGAAGCGAAAAACGCCCGCGTCATCCATGGATTCGAGAAAAAGCCGATGGAAAACAGCGACTTTGAGGAGCGGACATTCCAGGCATGAACCAGCTGTGATAACGCGAGAACCGCAAACGTAGAGGTTCGCGCCACTTCCACAGAAACAGCCATCCCGATGCGGAAAGCGATTAACGTGACTGCGGCGATAAGAATTCCTTGGACAAAGATAACGCCCCCAAGCCCATCGGAGAAGAATCCCTCTTTCGGGCTTCTCGGCGGATGGCGCATAATATCGCGCTCCACGTCCTCCATCCCCAGCGCAAGGGCGAGGAGGCTGTCGGTCACCAAGTTCACCCACAATAGATGAATGGGCAAGAGCGGCGTATCCCAGTTGAGCAAAATGGCGATAAACAGCACAAAAATTTCCGCCAGATTGCAGGAAAGCAGAAAATGAACGGCCTTGCGGATGTTCTGATAAATCCCGCGGCCCTCTTTGACGGCATCAACGATGGTGGCGAAGTTGTCATCCGTCAAAATCATATCCGCCGCCCCCTTGGAAACATCGGTTCCCGTGATCCCCATCGCGCAGCCGATATCCGCTTTTTTGAGAGCGGGAGCATCGTTGACGCCGTCCCCCGTCATGGCAACCACATACCCGCGCGATTGCCACGCACTCACGATGCGCACCTTGTGTTCCGGCGAGACACGGGCGTAAACGGCGATGTCCTCAACGCCCAGCTCCAGCGTCTCCTGATTCATGCTGTCCAAATCACTCCCGGTGGCAACCAGCCCTTTATCGGTGAGGATTCCCAGTTCTCTCGCTATGGCAACGGCGGTGGTTTTGTGGTCTCCGGTAATCATAACAGGGCGAATACCCGCCGTGCGGCAGGTCAAGACAGCGGCTTTGACTTCCATTCTGGGGGGATCTATCATCCCCGTCATCCCCGCAAAGATTAAATTCTGCTCCATGCGATCGGCATCCAATATCTCCGGAATTTCCGTCAGATTCTGATAGGCCACGGCTATAACCCTTAAGGCACGTCCCGCCATCGTCTCATTCTGTGCTTCCATACTTGTGCGTAACGCATCTGTGATGGGGACGACAACCCCCCCCTCAAGCACGTGGGTACAGCGTTTAAAAAGCACATCGGGAGCACCTTTCGTGATGGCGATAAAAGCATCTCCTGAGCGATGAATCGTCGTCATCAGCTTTCGGTTTGAATCAAAGGGCAGCTCCTCAACCCGAACCAGCTCCTGCTCCAAAACGTCTTTTTGTAATCCCAGTTTCAAAGCCGCAGAAACAAGCGCCACTTCCGTTGGGTCTCCGACAGAACTTTCAACGCCGTCAACAGAGCGCACGGAGGCATCGCAGCACAGCGCCGCCAGTTTTAATATCTCACGCAGTTCCTCATTGTCAGACATATGATAGCTTTTGCTCGCCGTTGCAATCTCCATAACGGTCATCTTATTTTGCGTCAGCGTCCCTGTTTTATCGGAGCAGATAACGGAGGCGCTTCCTAGGCTTTCGACTGCGGGAAGCTTACGGATGATTGCATGCTTGGCAACCATCCGCTTAACCCCTACCGCAAGCACAATCGTGACAATGGCGGGAAGCCCCTCCGGAATGGCCGCCACCGCAAGGCTAACGGCGACAAAAAACATTTCGAAAAGATTCCGCCCTTGAAACGCGCCGATGGCAAAGATAAGGGCACAGACGCCAAGAGCAGCGGCACCCAATATTTTACCTAAGGAGGCCAGTTTTTTCTGCAGCGGGGTGCTCCCCTCCTCAGCGGCAAGAAGCATTCCCGCTATTTTGCCAACCTCCGCATCCATTCCCGTAGCAACCGCGATGGCGCGCCCTCGTCCATAGGCGATGACACTGCTGGAAAAAACCATATTTTTCCGATCGCCCACACCTAAATTTTCATCGGGTAAGGGTGCGGTATTTTTCTCTACGGAAGTGGACTCTCCCGTCAGAGACGATTCTTCCACCCGCAAGCTGGCAGTTTCAATTAAACGCCCGTCTGCAGGGACAAGATCCCCCGCCTCCAGCAAAAATAAATCCCCCGGGACTAATTCGGCCGCATCGATTTGCACGATTTCTCCGTCCCGAAGCACGCGTGCATGAGGTGAGGAAAGGCGCTTCAACGCCTCCAAAGATTCCTCGGCCTTTGCCTCTTGGAAAACACCGAAGAGGGCATTGAGCACCACAATCCCGATGATGATCACCGCATCCGCTTTCTCTCCAAGTGCAAAGGATATCCCGGCGGCAACCAGCAGAATCAAAATCATGGCATCCTTTAATTGATCGATAAAGCGCCCTAAATACGTCTTTTTTGCCGCCGACTGCAGCACATTCAAACCGTATCGCGCCCGGTGGGCGTTTACAGTTGCGGCATCAAGTCCCCGTTCTGCTGTTGTTTGAAAGTGCTCTGCAACAGCAACGGCCTCCTGCGAATACCAGCGAACCTCTTTTTTCTCCTTTGAACCTTCCAATAAAATCCCACTCCTTCTTCTCTCATCCTTATTTTGTCTTTATTCCTTCTCTTGTGCTTCTATTTGCTGCGCAAAACCCATTGCTTTTGAATAAAAATCAGACATGGATTCTCTAAAGGGAACTTCCCCCCGCCAAAAGGGGAATTCTTGCAATAACCACAATGCTCCGCGGGAGCTAAAGCGATGGGAGGGGGGCTGCATGGGCTCAAAGGGCGTTCCATAAAAAGAATAATCCAATGCAACGCTCTCCGTCTCAGGAACCGCCGGATCGTCCCCCCCCGTCACCGCGCCCAGCTCTTCATCAAAAAGAAAGTCCACTCCCCCCTCCGTTGTACAATCGGGAAGAGCAACGTTCGTATCCGGCAAGATCATTTCCTTGCCGATCCCCCTCAGACGCAAAAGGAGAAGGGGGTCTTGATCAAAAACCTCACCCACCAAATACAACACCGCCGCAATGTGCTTGCAAAAATCACTATCATCGGGGCAGCTGCAAAAAAGACGATTGTGTCCGTGCGGTTCGGGAAAAAGCCGCGCCCCCTGCTCCTCAAAAAGAGCCTCAAGCTCGGGGGGCATCTGCCCGGCGAGAAGATACGCGGCAATACTCGCCCGCCGATTAAACCGCTCGATCAGAAGAGGCAGGACGGAGCGGTCGATGATATCAAAATAAAGCCGTACCTGATAGGGAGTTCTTCGGCTTCCCTGAACTCGGGCTTCGATCAGACCGGGCTGTACATCAATATCCAGAACCTGTCCCTGACGTGCGTACGTACGGCCGCGCTGCATGCGCCCCGGCTCCGCCAGTCGTTCAATGAAATCGATCCAGCGCTTGGACCACCAGTGCTGGGCAAATTGCCCCCTTCGCGTGCGGGAGCGAATCCCATTTTTTGTGCTCACCGCTTTTTTGTGTCGGTAAAAGGAGTTCTTTTTTGCCATTTTACACATCCACCGCATCTTTATGAAGAGCAATTAACTCTCCGATTTCTTTGTTGTCCATCTCCGTCAACCACCGCTCTCCGGAGCCGATAATACTCCCGGCAATGGCTTTTTTTGACTGAACAAGCGCATCCACCTTTTCCTCCAAAGTGCCGCGGCAACAAAAAACATGCACTTGGACATTCTTTTTCTGCCCTATACGGTACGCCCGATCCATCGCTTGCTGCTCCACAGCCGGATTCCACCAGCGATCGTAAAGTACGACGTGGTTTGCTCCCGTTAGGTTAAGCCCCGTTCCCCCCGCCTTTAAGGAGAGGATAAAGATAGGCGGTCCCCCTGGTCCCCCACCCTGAAAACGCGCGACCATTTGATCTCGCTTTTCCTTTGGAACCGCTCCGTGTAAGAAAAGGGCCTCCACACCAAAGGTTTCCTGCAAACAGCGCTGCAATAAGTGCCCCATCTCGACATACTGTGTAAAAATCAACATTTTATCCCCCACTTGGAGCATCTCCTCGCAAAGACTCAAGAGGCGCTCCAGCTTGGAGGAGCGCTCAGCGGCAAAGGAGGAATCTTTAACAAAGAGCGCCGGGTGGTCACAAATTTGCTTCAGCTTCGTCAAAGCCGCCAGCACGATCCCCTTGCGCTTGATCCCATCCGCATCCTGTAAATGCGCCTCAAGCTCTCGCACCACCGACGCATAGAGGGTTGCCTGTTCTTTTTTCAAACCGCAATAAACGGTCGTCTCTATTTTATCGGGCAAATCGGGGGCGATATCCCTATCCGTTTTCAATCGACGCAGGATAAAGGGGGAGATCATACGGCGCAGTTTTGAGGAGGCCTCCTCATCTTTTTCTATCTGGATGGTGCGCAGAAAACGGCGCTGAAAACGCTCCCTCTTTCCGAGAAACCCGGGGTTCAGAAACTCCATGAGCGACCATAGATCCCCCACATGATTTTCAATCGGCGTCCCTGTCAGCGCTATTCGCCAGCGACTTTTAAGACTCCTGGCCGCCCTCGCCTGGCGTGTATCCGGATTTTTAATGTTTTGTGCCTCGTCCAAAATGACGCCATTCCACAGGATCGCCCCATAAAGCCCGATATCGCGCAGCAACAGAGCATAACTGGATACGATCAATGCTTTTCCTTCCAACGCTTGGATAAAAGCATCCCCTTTAAGACGACGAGCCCCGTAATGAACCAAAAGCGGCAGATCCGGGACAAAACGCGCTGCCTCCCGAACCCAGTTTTCCATCACCGACGTAGGACAGATGAGCAACGAGGGAAGTTTATGCCCCGCTTGATAAAGATGCTGCAGCATCACAAGCGTTTGAATCGTCTTTCCCAACCCCATATCATCCGCCAGACAACCGCCAAGATTGAGATCTGCCAGCGAGGACAGCCAGGCGTAGCCTCGCTCCTGGTATGGGCGCAATACCCCTACAAATCCCTTGGGGAGCGGTGTCTGCTGCGGAGCGTTCCCCTCCGTCAATGCATTCAAACAGCGGACAAGAGATCCCTCCCCGATAAGCGGATCCACGGAAATTTCCTGATACTCCCCACTCACAAGAGCCAAAAGAGCTTCGTTCGGCACCTCACCGGCTTTCAGGCGATTGAGAGCGTTTAAGGCATCTGCTATATTTTCCTGAGTCAACCACGTCCACTGCCCCCGCAACTGAACGAGAGGGCTTTTTAGAGTCCTCAAGCGTTCCAAATCCTCCGCAGAGAGAAGGTTCCCATCCAGAGCCAAACTCCAGTCAATCTCGGTCAGTGATTCTGCGCTCAAAAGCCCCGGGCTGCTCCCCTCGATGCCCCCTCTATTTGCGGAAAGAGACAGGGAAGAACGAGCACCGACGCGTTTCCACCAGTGAGGCATCAAGACATGAACTCCCAATTCTAAAAGTTGCGCGGCCTCCCTCTCTAAAAAGCAAACGGCTTCTTCCTCTGAAAACACACACTTTTCTGGAACTGCCGCCTCCAGACTCGCGGCAATAGCGGGAACATAAGATGCCGCTTGAGCTAAACCTCGCAGCAAAATTTGCTTGGGGTTTCCCTCATCCGAACCGGTCTCGGCCGGGACACTGCCTGAATCCCAAAGCCGAGCTGCAGGGATCAGGATCCCCGGATTTTTTACCGATTGGAGCAGGTAAAGCAAGCACCACTCGCCCCCCTCTTCAATCGGTTCTTCCAAACGCAAACACAGACGCCAAGGAGAGCGGTCCAGATCGGAAAGAGGGCGCATCCAATCCCGAATCTCCCACAGCAGAGGGGTCAGCGTCGCGCCCCAATCCGCCTTATTCTCCGGCCAACCAAGTGTGCCAACCCAAACAGCATGCGGGTTTGAGGGATCAATGCGGCTGCCTTTACGCCGTCCCTTCCCATAGGCAAAACGGATCAGCTGATTTTGTATATAGGTTAATAATTGACGGCAACACACATCTGCGTGAGGCGGAGATTGGACATCAAAAGACGGGCTTTCATAATAACGAAAGATAGGGGGAAGGTTCTCTGCCAAAAGAGACAAACGCCCCTTATCCTCGCCCAAGCAAAGCGGCTGCCAAACGGAATACGCCCCGTCCTCCCCACGCTCTAATCCCGGAAGAAAGGAACCTCGCGCCGTTAAATTAACGGCAAAACGCATCAATTCAAGGATATATTTAAAATCCGTCGTAGCGAAAACCCCCGGAGTGGAAAGTCGCGTCTGCCCCTCAGCATATAGCAACGGTAAAAGCACCTCGACCCTAAGGGGAAAAAGAGACAGGTACCACCGCTGCAACTGTGCGGACGCCTTGCCCCTTTCCCCCAGCAAGGGAGAGGAGGGCAAGGGAACTCCCCCGATAGAGGGGAGCCAGACACCCCCCTCTATCGGTAAAGCCTTGAGCGAAAGCCCGAATGAGGCGGCCGCTTTCTTGACCTCAGCTAAGTTGCCGCACCTTGGATGCCGATCCTTTGGGACGGAGTTTTCGGAGTTATCCGTGCCTTGTTCTGCCCATAAGCAAAGCTGAGCATGCACAAAGGCAATGTGCAGTGCGATCAAGAGACGAGATACTCTGTGCCATCAAAAATACTGTGCATCGGGGCACCCTTACAGATCGAAACAGCCACCGCCAATAAACTCCCTCATAATGGATAAATTGGGAACGTTGTCGGATGGAATTCCCGGAACAAAGTGAAGAATGGAGAGCAACCGTTGGGCCTCTCCGTAAGCCGGTGACATCTCTGAAACAGAGCGAAGCATCGGCTCCGCATACCCCTTCAAGACAGAAAGCTCGTAGACAAGGGACGTATTGAACAGCACATCCGCCTCTTCCTCGTATGGAAAGATATGTTTTTGCGACCCGCGGATAACCGAGGGCCAGCGCAAAAGAGTGTTCTCCGGAGCGTATCCGCGCGTTCGGTGGTCACGCACCATCCGTCGGAGAAGACGCGTGTCCGTCGTCCCGATGCGATTATGCCGATCCAAGCTGACCCCTGTAAGCGGAGAAATAAAGATCTTATATTTTAATTCATCCGAAATAGAAGAAGAGAGTTTATTATTCAATCCGTGTATTCCTTCAATAATCAGGATATCATTTGCCCGCAAGCTTAATTTTTTGCCCGGTTTGCGTTTTCCCGTGACAAAGTCAAAGTGAGGCACAACCACTTCCTCGCCTGCCAACAAGGCCTCCAAGTGATCGTTAATGAGTTGCACATCGAGTGCTTCCAGAGCCTCGAAATCATACTCTCCATCCTCATCAAGCGGTGTTTGATCCCGATCCACATAATAATTATCAAGGGCAAGGGGAACGGGTTTTTTACCCCCCACCTGCAATTGGATACTCAAACGCTGAGAGGTCGTTGTTTTCCCCGAGCTTGAAGGACCTGCCAAACAGAGAAGGCGCACCTGAGG
>JAGPAO010000217.1 GCA_018063805.1 Synergistaceae bacterium
CTGCAATGCTTCTTTCTCTGAAAGCCGACTCTTTTTGATAGTAGAGGGCGCACATATTGATCTGGTATTGTGTCTGTAAGGCAAAATTTTTCATCGTTTCGTTTGGACACGATTCTATCAACGCAATATGAAACGCGATTGATTTTTCGTAAAAGGTGTTGATTTCTTCGTTTAAATGAGCTTCTTTTTGCTCTTGAAGGATTTTTTCAAGCTCTTCGAGAAGCCCTTCCAATTCCGCATAATCCTTGTAGGAATCAATCACCCCGCCAAACAAAACGGCGTTTGTCTTCAGTATATCCAATTTCTGCCTGTCGTTAAAATTGACCACTCTGGGACCCGAGTTATGCGACTGCTCAACAAAACCGGCCTGAGTCAGTCGGTTGATCGCTTCTCGTACCGGAGTACGGCTCACGCTAAAGTCACTTGCCAACTCTTCTATTTTTAAACGCTCACCCTGCGCAATGGTTCCGTTTTGGATGCGCTTTATGATCAGCGAATACACCTGGTTTACCAGGGAATTTTTTTGAATTTCTTCGTTCATATCCAAATGGCTCCTTTATCTTCCTAAAACTAATTCTATAACCATTATGCAGTTTTAACAATGACAAGCACAAGCAATACTTTGCAAGCTCAGTGCGCTTGCAAAGTATCGCTTGTGTTGCAGTACCGTTATTTCAACAGACCGAAAGTCGTCAGAGCAAGCACGATAATGACGATCGGGGAGACGATCCTGATAATAAAAGCAAGGATTTTTAGCGTGACAGAACCTTCCGCCAACTTACACTGTTTTGCGTAAGGCGTCATTCCTCATACCCATCCGCCAAAGATGGCACCGAAAAAAGCCCCGAATATCAACAGGACGTTTGACACGAGAAAATCGAGCTTTTCGAAGATCACACCAGAAAGGGAGGAGGGAATCGCAACGCACAGAACCGCTACGGCAACGATCCACACCGCTTTTTCCCGAGGGATCCCAAACTCGTCCTTTACGGTTGATATGATAGCCTCAAAACCGCCCAACCAGGACGACAGCGCCGCGAGAAAGAACAGGATATAGAAAAGAGTCGCGAACACGTTCCCCAAGGGCATTTGGTTGAAAACATTCGGCATGGTGATAAAGGTAAGCCCCGGCCCGGCTGCCGGTTCAAGGCCAAACGCAAAGACGCTCGGAAAAATCATGAACCCGGCAAGGAGCCCGACTCCAATGATGCTGATACCAACCGTGGCTGCGTTACCGAGGATATTCTTGTCCTCTTCCTTCATGTAGCTCCCAAATACAATGCCCACAGCCATCGCCACACCGATAGCGTAGAAAGCCTGGCTTACGGCCGCCAACACAACGGTGATCGTCACCTTGGACCAGTCCGGTTTGAGGAAGAATTCTATACCTGCGGCTGCTCCCGGCAACGTTACGGAACGGATACACAGGATAACCAGGATGATCAAAAGGGTTTGCATACAGAATTTGTTGGCCTTCTCAAGCCCTGCGTTTAAATCGCGCCTGATGATAACGGCAATCAAAGTCAGCATCGCCACTATCCAGGCGATGATCTCGCCCTGCCGCCCGAGAAAAACATTCCAGTAATCGGCGATCTCTTTAGCGGACATTCCGCTGAAAGTTCCGATAGCCGCCCTTGGAATATACGCAAGAATCCAGGCACCCACAGGCGTTGTGTACCCCATTAATAAAAACATTGCCAGGACATTGACCCACGCGTTTAGTTTCCATGCCCCATATTTACCGGCAATCGTTCTGTAGGCACCCACCGGCCCTGACTGTGTTGCAGCCCCCATAGCCAGCTCAAGCGTGAGAAGCGGCACCGCTATAAGCGCTATTGCGGCTATGTAAAGCACCAGAAAAGCCGCTCCGCCGTATTGACCGCACAGAAAGGGAAACCTCCAGAAGGTACCGACTCCGATGGCAAAACCCATAGAGGCAAAAATGAACCCAATGCGGCTGCTGAATTTATCTCTTTTGTTGTCGGCCATAACTCCACCTCCACTGAAATTTTATTGTGTTTATGAGTAAATAGCCTCCGAAGCCACCCTGTAAGCCCGCTCTGTTGGTGTGATGCCCTCTTTTTTAGCCTCTGTGAGGTTAATCCACGTGTCCTCTATGACTTCATCAATGCTCCGATAGAGGTTTTCCCTGCTTGCTTTTTCCTGGTTGATGTACTCCTCATAACCGGCCATTACGCCTGCTACATTGTGCATCCACTCTGTCTGGAAGAGGATCCCGGCTGCCGCTACTTTTTTCGCCATGGCGATTTCTTGATCGGGATTGGTTGCTCTCAGTTGGTTATTGGCCGGGCCGAAGATGGCTTTCGTGCGCAAAAGAGGGATCATTTCCTCTGTGATAATCCCGCCTATCGCGCTCGGGACTAAAATATCGCACTCGGTCGTAAGGATAGAAGTGGGGTCTGCTACTTTGATATCTACTTTGGGGTATGCAGCCTTGAGTTTTTTTACCGTTGCCTCATCCATATCCGCTACGGTCACGTCTGCGTTTGCTTCGATATAAAGCTCAGCCAGGTGATATCCAACAGAACCCAACCCCTGAATGGCCACCTTTTTACCGGAGACATCCTCGCTTCCCCATAGAAACTTGGCAGCCTTTAGGCCGGCCTTGAAGACGCCGTATGCGGTGGGGGTTCCCGTCTCTCCGAGAGGGCCGTTTGGATCACCGGTAATGGCGAGCGACCAGTTTTTCTTTATGATTCCCGTCATCTCCGTTGGGAAGCGCATATCCGGGCCGGTTGTGTTGCGGGTGCGTTCGTTGCAGTAGGCTAAGAACGCCAGGTTCTCCATGTTGGTGAGGTCCAGAGGATCTTGCATCACGGTGATTTTGCATCCACCCATAGGCACATGCCCCGCTACGTTTTTAAACGACATCCCGCGCCCCAAATTCATGCCGT
>JAGPAO010000075.1 GCA_018063805.1 Synergistaceae bacterium
CCAACAGTGACGAGGCCCCGATGGAAAGTGCTATGGGAACGCCCGCAAGTAGCAACAACAGAAAGCTGATGATCAATACGGCTCCCATACTACTTCGCCCCCCTTATGCTCTCCTGCAAAAAAGCAAGAACATGCACCAAGACGACGACTGCGGTGAAGGGGAAAACAAGGTATATTACACCCATGGAAATATTAACCGCCGACGCTTGTTGGAGACGCTCTTCCCACGCAAGCGTGGAACCATACCATCCGATGACGCCGAAAAAAACCAACGTCACACACGAGGAAAAGAAAAACATCCCCCTCTTTAACGGAGCCGGTAATTTATCGACTAAAAACATAATGGAGATGTGGGCACCCCTGCGAATGCCCACCGTTACTCCGAGAAAGGACGCTAAAACCAATAAAAAACAGGTCAGCTCTTCCGACCACGTCAAAGCCTCAAAAAAGATACGACAGATGATCTGCAGCAATGTAACAAACGTCATTACAACGATGGACAAAAACAAAGCCATCTCGCAAAAAACGTTGAGCCGATCACTGAATCTCCGCAAGGCCGTTATTCCGGCACTGCTATTTTCCATCGACATATTACTTCGTATTCAATATCGCCTGGATCAAATCTTTACCAAACTGAGGTTCATATTTTTCATAAACAGGCTTTACCGCTTCGCGAAACGCCTTGATATCCGGTTTCTCGACAATCTGCATCCCCTGTTTTTTCAGCTCTGCCAACCATTCTTTTTCCATCTTCGCGTCAAGATCACGATTATACTTGGCCGCAACTTTGGAGGCATTCATGATAACCTTTTGCTGCTCGGGGTTCAGCTTCTTCCACGTCCTCATGCTCATCAAGATCAAGTTGGGCGAATAGGAGTGGCGCGTCAAGGTCATGTGCTTATTGGACTCAGCGATATTAAAGGCCTCGATCACATTGATCGGGTTTTCCTGCCCGTCAATTGTCTTCTGCTGAAGGGCTGTCAATGTCTCCATCCACGCCATGGGAACCGCATTCGCGCCCATCGCTTTAAACGCATCCACGTAAACCGGGTTTTGCATCACACGAATTTTGAGCCCCTTAAGATCAGCGGGGGTTTTAACCGGGCGCTTGCTATTGGTTACATTGCGAAAACCGCGCTCCCCGTATGCCAATCCCTTCCATCCGAGAGCCTCCATATCCTTGAAGAAACCCTGCCCAATTTTCCCGTCCAAGACTCTGTAAGCTTGTTCGGGTGATGTAAAGAGAAAAGGAAGATCGAGCACTCCGAATTTAGGTAGGAAGTTAATCACCGGGCCACCGGTAATGATGGCCATATCAACGGTGCCCATTTTCAAGCTCTCCAAAAGATTGCGCTCATCCCCCAGTTTGGCGTTGGGGAAAAGGGTGATTTTCAGATCCGCCTTGGGATTCTTCTCCGCTACTTCCTTTAGTTTTTCAGCCGCAGCGTGAAAGACATCCTTTTCATTCACCACATGCCCCAACTTCAGCTCCAGTGCGTGCAACGGCGCCGCCATTAAGGACAGAACAAAGAGACAACAGACCAGCTTCATTACCTTTTTCAAATCGAATCTCCTCCAAAGTATATAATATCCGCCCAAAGCGCTCGGTGCGATTTCGTGCGGACTTTAAATTGTACTGTTTCCCGGCTCTTAAGACAATCGCTCTTTTATTGAATTTTGCCGTGTTGTCCTTTCTTTTAACGGGGCAAGCACCGAAACAAGCATTCGACTTTCGGGGTATAATTCAAGCTTACCGATATATGGAGAAGAAGCTTTAGCGTACTAATAATATCTTCTGAGAACTCTAAGGGCTCTTGTGTTTTCATTCAATTTCTTCGTTTTTTACCCCGTTCAGTATATAGATTTAATGTGAGCTATATGCTAATGTGAAAAAGTGAGATAATAAACGTTCTATATAACCGTTAGTGTGTAGGTGTGCATGGGCAAGTAAATCGATCTACCGGTGCTGGTTTCAAACGCGTCACAAAAGTTACCGGATTAGTGAGAATCTTGTTTTGAATAAAACTTTGGATGGAGGGCTACGTATGTCAATATTCAAGATGGACGAAGATTGCAAGCATGAGCAGCATCCGGCCTGGCGAAATTTCAAGCCGGGGACATGGAGTTCGCGAGTCAATGTCCGCGATTTTATTCAGCACAATTACACCCCTTATGAAGGGGATGATTCCTTCCTCGCCGGGGCAACGGATCGCACAAGCAAAGTATGGGAAAAACTCAAACCACTGCTTGCAGAGGAACGTGAAAAAGGGATCCTGGCCGTCTCACAAGAGCCGTCTGATATACTCGCTCACGACCCCGGGTACATTGACAAGGATCTGGAGATTATCGTGGGGTTACAAACAGATGCCCCTCTAAAACGCGCCATTATGCCCAAGGGCGGATGGCGGATGGTAGAAACAAGCCTGAAAGCCTATGGCTACGATGCCGACCCCTTCCTTGGCAAAGTGTTTACGCGCTATTCAAAAACGCACAATGCCGGCGTTTTTGACGCCTACACCAAAGATATGCGCAAATGCCGAAGCTCAGGCATCATTACCGGCCTGCCCGATGCCTATGGCCGGGGCCGTATTATTGGCGACTACCGCCGCCTTGCGCTGTATGGCCTCGATGCCCTGATTGAGTACAAGCAGCAAGAGATTGAGGAACTGGATGCACGCTCTTCCACGGAAGAAGTCATTCGTCTGCGCGAGGAATTGGCGGAACAGCTTCGATCCTTGCGGCAAATAGGAGAGATGACCAAACGCTATGGTTATGACGTTTCTCAGCCCGCCACGAACGGACGTGAGGCGGTGCAATGGGTCTATTTTGCCTATCTCGCGGCCATCAAGGAGCAAAACGGGGCAGCGATGTCGATAGGCCGTATTTCAAGCTTTTTGGATATCTATCTTGAACGCGATATGCGCGAGGGTGTCCTGACGGAATCCCAGGCTCAGGAACTCATCGACGACCTCGTCATCAAGTTTCGCATCGTGCGTTTTCTGCGTACGCCTGAGTACAACCAGCTCTTTTCCGGGGATCCCACTTGGGTTACAGAGTATATCGGCGGCATGGGCGATGATGGGCGCACATTGGTAACCAAGACGAGCTTCCGCATCCTTAACACGCTCTATAATCTCGGTCCGGCACCGGAACCCAATCTTACAGTGGGCTGGTCACCACGCTTACCGGAAGGGTTCAAGATGTTTGCCTCTAAAGTGTCCATCGATACAAGCGCATTACAATATATTTCCGATGATATGATGCGCCCCAAAACAGGGGACGACACGGCGATAGCCTGCTGTGTTTCCGCTATGGCCGTAGGAAAGCATATGCAGTTTTTCGGTGCGCGCGTCAATTTGCTTAAAGTTCTGCTCTATGCCATCAACGGAGGCAAAGATGAAGTTTCCGGCGAGCAGATCGGCCCCATGTTTGCACCTATTCAAGGGGATGTGCTCTCATACGACGACGTCCTTCTCCGTTTTGATCTGATGGCGGAGTGGCTGGCAAAGACCTACGTCAACACGCTGAACGTCATCCATTACATGCATGATAAATATTGCTACGAGGCGGCGCTGATGGCTCTGCACGACAGGGACGTAATGCGCACGATGGCCTGCGGTATCGCCGGGCTTTCGCACACAGCGGACAGCCTTTCAGCCATAAAATATGCCAAGGTCAAAGCGATTCGAAATGAATCAGGCCTTGTTCTGGATTATGAGGTTGAAGGTGATTTCCCTCGCTATGGCAACAATGATGAGAAAGCGGATGATCTGGCCATCATGCTCGTATCCTTGATGATGGATAAAGTCCGCCACTACGAAACGTATAGAAATGCGATCCACACGCAATCAGTGCTTACGATCACGTCCAATGTGGTTTACGGCAAGCAGACCGGCAATTCTCCCGACGGCCGCCGAGCCGGGGTTCCCTTTTCACCGGGAGCCAACCCCTCCAACGGAGCGGATATAAGCGGATGGATGGCAGCCATGATGTCCGTTGCCAAAATCCCCTACGATGACGCAGAGGACGGCATATCCCTCACCCTCACCGTAGCACCCACAAGTTTGGGAACAAAAAGAGAGGGGATTACACGCGCAATGGGAGGACTTGACGCCTATTTTGCTTCAGGCGGTTTCCATGCCAATCTTAACGTCCTGAACCGCGACACGCTTCAGGAGGCAATGGAGAAACCGGAAGATTTCCCGCAGCTAACCGTACGTGTTTCCGGTTATGCCGTAAACTTCGTGAGACTCACGCGGGAACAGCAACTCGACATTATCAACCGCACGTTCCACAATACAGGGGAAAAGGTGTAGCATGACCACACCATTGACCGGCAGCCGCTACGAATTTCATATTACCCGTCAAGGGGCCGGACAGAACAAAGCCGCAAAGTCATATCATGATTTGTACGCGGCTGACGAGGACAAATCTTTTAACAAAAGTGATGACATCGTCGGGCACATCCATTCCATCGACGTGGGCAGCACGGTAGACGGTCCCGGGATACGCTTCGTCCTCTTCACTACCGGTTGCCCCTTGCGGTGTGTGTATTGCCACAACCCCGACACGTGGCATAAAGCCAACGGCCGTCCCGTTAGCATAAACCGTATCATGAAGGAAATAGGCAAGTACGAAAAAGGATTGCGTATTTCCAAAGGCGGCATCACCCTATCGGGCGGAGAACCGCTCATGCAGCACGATTTCAGCGCAGAAATATTCCGGCGCTGTAAGGCGTTGGGCATTCATACGTGTCTGGATACATCGGGCTATATGAGCGAGCGGCTTAGCGATGAGGAACTGATGAATATCGATCTTGTTCTTCTTGACATCAAATCGGGAGATCCGGATACGCACAAGCGCGTGACAGGGCGGGAATTGGATCCCGTTGCGGCCTTTGCCCGACGTCTTTCCGACCTCAAAAGACCTGTGTGGGTGCGTTTTGTTCTTGTTCCGGGGCTTACGGATGATTTTGAAAATGTGGAAAAAGTGGCGGATATTTGCGCTTCCATCCCCTCTTTGGAACGGGTGGAAGTATTGCGCTTCCATCAGCTGGGGGCGGAAAAATGGCAAAAACTCCACATGGATTATCCGCTCAAAGATACGCTTCCTCCGTCTGAAGAGCTCACAGAACGTGTTCGAGAGCAGTTTCGGCGGCGCGGTCTCACAACGTATTAACAATACAGCATAAGGAGGTTATATCATGGCTATCAGCGTTTTTGACATTTATAAAATCGGCGTCGGCCCTTCCAGCTCCCACACCTTTGGGCCAATGGTCGCGGCTCAGCGTTTTTTAAAAGAACTCCGCGATGAACATTTATTTGATAAGACACAAAAGGTACAAGTGGAATTGTATGCTTCCATGGCGCTCACGGGAAAAGGGCATTTCACCGACTTGGCATCGATGCTTGGTTTAGAGGGCAACGAGCCCGCCACGCTGGACAGTACGACCATACCTGCCAAGCAACGCCGCATCGAAGCGGAAAAAACACTGCACCTCGGCGGCGAACGGATGATCCCGTTTGATCAGGATACAGACATCAAATGGCTGGGTGACAAAAGCTTCTCAAAACACCCCAACGGCATCGCATTTGTGGCACTGGATGCCAACGGGACGGAAATCAAACGCGCTCTATACTTTTCCATTGGCGGCGGTTTTGTCATTTGCGAGAATGAATCGCTTAAACCAGGTGATGTAGTGGGAGACCTGAAAAAACCTTTTCCGTATACCACTGCGGCAGAACTGGCGGCATTGTGTAAAAAAGAGGGCAAAACGATTGCGCAGGTGGTACTCAAAAACGAGCTTATATGGCGCAGCGAATCGGAAATAAAGCATAAGCTTCTTGAATTAGCCCACGTCATGGAAAATTCTGTCAAAGCAGGCCTTGAGGCGGAAGGCGAGATCCCCGGCGGTCTCGGGGTGCAGAGACATGCCAAAGAAATATGGGAAAAAATACAAGACGGCCCCTGGATGGCGGATCTATTCAAGCTGCAGGATCATATCAGCGCTTATGCCCTTGCCGTCATGGAAGTCAACGCGACCTTGGGACAGGTAGTGACCGCCCCCACGATGGGAGCTTCCGGCATTGTACCTGCTGTTCTGCAAGGCTATAAAACGTTTGGGAAACAGGTGACGGACGATAAAATCTGTGATTTCCTGCTAATATCTGCCGGATGCGCCATTCCCGTCAAGATCAACGCATCGTTTTCCGGCGCAGAGGTCGGATGCCAGGGCGAGGTGGGGTCCGCCTGCCTTATGGCGGCAACCGGTCTATGTGAAGTGCTTGGCGGTACAGTGGATCAGGTGCTCAACGCGGGCGCGATGGCTCTTGAGCATAACCTCGGGCTTACGTGCGACCCGGTTGCAGGGCTTGTTCAGGTCCCATGCATTAAGCGCAACGCACTGGCAGCCAATAAAGCGATCAACGCCGTGCGGCTCTGTATGTTGCGCGGAGAAGACCCCGTACGCCCAAGCTTCGACGAAGTGGTCAAGGTTTTGTACCTCACCGGCAAGGATATGTGTTCAAAATACAAGGAAACCTCTCGAGGGGGCTTGGCCGTCGTTTGGGTAGACTGTTAGACCATATTTACCGCTGAGAGGTTCCTGCGGTTCGGGCCGCAGAGACACTGATCCGCAGAAAGAAGGGATTTATATGAACGATATGCACATCGTGTTCGCTATCATCGCGGCCGCATTGGGGCTGTTTATCTGGCAAAAAATTCCGGCAGTCGTCGTTGCCGTCTGCGTCTCTTTGGCGCTCTTTTTCACCGGTATCATCACCGCGCAGGAAGTCCTCGCCGGACTGGGAGACCCCGTAGTCATCCTCATCGGAGGTCTCTTCGTTGTGGGTGCCGGACTTGAAAACTCCGGTGTCACAACCTGGGCCGGACAGCAATTGGTGAACCGGGCCGAAGGCAATGTGAACCGTGCGTTTATTTTGCTCTGCCTGCTCACGGCTATAGCCACGGCAACCATAAGCATCAATGGTGCTGTCGCGGCTCTGATGCCGATGGTCATTGTGGTGGCCATGCGGATAGGAGTCAATACATCTAAACTCCTCATACCGCTTTGTTTTTCTGCTCACAGCGCGACGATGCTGACCTTGCTTGGTGCGCCGCTCAATATCATTGCTTCTAACACTGCCGCAGGGGCAGGCTACGGCGGAATTGGTTTTTTTGAATTTGCCGTCGCAGGCTTACCCACCTTTATCGGCTCTGTCATCATCATGCTTCTGACGTATCGTTTTCTTTTGCCTTCGCGCAATGGAAACTCACTGCCGCCGGATTTCAGCGACCATGCACAGACATTGGTGGAACATTACAGTATAGAAGACGGTCTACACCGTCTGCGGGTGCGCGCCACATCACCCTTAGTGGGTAAAGCCCGCTTAGAAGTGGATTGCAAAGAATACCAGGATCTGGCTCTGACGGCTATCTATGACGGAGAGTCGGACAAGCTTCTTGATCGTTCTCATATAGCTGAGGGCGATACGCTGTTAGTGCGCGGCCCTACAGAATCCATCAGCAACATGGCCACGGAACTGCACCTTGCCCTGCGAACGGAGCCGCAAGAAGAAACTCTGGCCGATGCCATGTTTAATAAACATTCAGGTCTTGCTGAAGTGGTGATTCCTCCTCGCTCCAATCTGATAGGCACTACGGTGTTTCCCGGTATGACAGCGAAGGACGGAGAACTGTTTGTTCTGGCAGTACAGCGCGGCGGGGTGGATCTGGGGGCACGCCCCACAAACATTATTGCGGGAGATCATATCCTTTTGCAAGGGAGTTGGAAGGCACTGGATAAAAACCTTGCCGATTCCAATGTGCTGGAAGTCAACTCCCCTGATCTCGTACGCCGCCAATCGATCCCTCTGGGGCACCGTGCGTGGGAAGCCATCGCCGTTTTGGTGGCTCTGGTGGTGATGCTGGTGGGAGGGTGGTTTCCGGCGGCTCTGGTTGCGGTTATCTGCTCGGTGGCCTTGGTGTTACTCGGTGTACTCACCGTACCGCAAGCCTACAAGGGCATCGACCTTAACACCTGTATTCTTGTTGGCGGTCTTATCCCCCTTGCAACGGCCATGACGAGAACGGGAGCAGCCAATGCCATAGCAGACGGCCTCATCAGTGTTGTGGGTGGGTTGGGCCCCCAGGCAGTAGCAGGAGGACTTTTCCTTGTGGCCTTTGGGTTCACACAGCTGATGAGCAACACGGCAGCCGCTCTGGTTATGCTGCCCATAGCGGTTGCTACGGGAACAGAGCTGGGCATATCCTCTATGCCCCTGATCATCGCGGTAACCATGGGTGCGCAGGGCGCACTTCTGACTCCTGTCGCAACGCCGGTTAACCTTATGGTTATGGGGCCGGGCGGGTATAAATTCGGAGATTATTGGAAATTCGGGTTGCCCATTGGCTTGTGGTGGCTTGTCGTCGTCATGTTCCTGGTGCCTTTGTACTGGAAGTTTGCTTAGCACCGAAATTATCCGAATGCCATAAAATTGAATCAAGAAGGGAAGGCAGATCACCTGCCTTCCCTTCTTGATTCAGGCTTTTGTATTTCTAACTGCTTTGTGCAGGTATATCTTCACTCCCTCTATTCTACCTTAACCCTCAGCCGCAGCGGATTTTTTAACTCCACGGGCCAGTTGCTGAAGACGTGCGCTTTACCTCCCGCTTGAAGGGTGATATCCGCCACGATATCCGTTATGGTGAGCACGGCATTGCCCGGTACCGAAGCGGATATTTTTCCGTCCGCGGTGATCTGTGTGATGCTAAGGTTGTCGCTGTGCCCCCATGCCATCCTCAAGGTTACGTTCTTGTCCGCAAAACGAATGGGAATGTCCGCGTTTGTGCCAACCGCTACGGTGATTTCATTTGCGGTCAGTTGCGGGTTGAAGGGGGGCATGGTGTAGGGGTGTTCACGAAGCTCTACAGGGAATGAATCAGTGCTGCGCACAAGATAATCTTTAGATATTTCAAATTTTTCGTTGATAAAGAGATTCCAAACCAATATTTTATTGCACCGACCGCCGGAGAACGTGATTTTTTTTGGTTCCTTTTTATTGTTCGCGTTATATCCTTTAAGCAACAGCAACACTTCCGGCCAACTTGACTCTGATCCGGAGCTATTTTCGTCACTCAACACGGCCAAGTCGTTAGTATTCTTTATCGCCGTTTTGGGGATGGCGATAGTCTGAACGGAGGAGCTAAGGGCATGACGTTTTATGTCCTCCAAACGAGGAAAAACGAGCCCGCTCAGTGCATCACAGCGGAAGAAAGCACCCTGCCCAAGGGTTTCCAGTTTAGGAGCGTTGACGGCTCGCAACGACACACACCCCTCAAACGCCTGATCGGCAATGTGCAGAGTATTCGACAGGTTGATGTTTTTTAAGGCGGGGAGGTTTCTAAAGGCGTACCAGTCTACTG
>JAGPAO010000076.1 GCA_018063805.1 Synergistaceae bacterium
TGTATTCTTACTCATGCTGTATCCAACATATGTTGGTTTTTATTCTTATCGGCTTTAGCCAACACAGGATACGATTTTTATGCCGTGAAACGATTTTCCCAAACGCATACGCGGGGAATAAATTGAGAGCCTATGAATAAGGGCAAAGATAGGATATTTTTCAAAAATATGATCTGGGCATAGGAGATATAATGATGGTTGACACCACACGATACAACTTATTTTGCGATTTGATCGCGCAATTAGATATCGCTTCCGAATTGATACAAGAATATGATACACAACTGCATGACTACAAGGGCACCGTCTTGTATCAAGCAGAATCCCAGCTGATTAAATTAATAGGACACCGCCCCGGCATTTCAGCAGTAGAATGTGCCGCCATTTTCAAAAAAACAATGAGCGCATGCTCGCAGCTCATCAAAAAATTAAAAAATAAGGGATGGATCAAACAGGAAAGGAACGAGCAAAACAAACGGGTATATAATTTACATCTGACTGATGCAGGCAAAGTGATCTATGAAAACCATAAAGAATTTGAAGAATCATGCTACCAACGCACCTTCGGACTTCTGGATTCCTTTACGGAAAAAGACTTTGACACGTATATCCAAATCCAGAAATTGATTAACCAAGGGTTTCAATTAGACATTGAAGACGGAAAGCATCTGCAGTTAATGAATGCTGATGATCAATAGCATTCAAATTTTAAAGACAACCCACAAAGGATAATCCTCATTTTTCGTGCAATTGATCATCCGCAAACATTCGCGCCTTCAATCTATCTTTTTACACGCTTATAGACGGCGGTGATAAAGCCGCCGAACACATCGTGACTGAGGGTAAAACCGTGGCTGAGATAAAACTTAAGCGCCGCATCGTTGCCGTTTGAAATATACGTAAAGATCAAATCCACATCCGGAAAGCTCTCGAGCCACTGCATCGACTGGCTGAAAAGTTTGGAACCAAGGCCGCTATTGCGGTACCCGTCGCGCAAATACAAGTTACTCAAACAGCCGATCTTGTCCGGAAGCTTGACCCACTTCGGGTAAAAACCGATGCTATTTTCAACACGAGGGGCCCATTCGGGGATAGAATCATGATCACTCTCAACTTCTTCGTCTATGGTAGAAAAGATATATCCGACGGGGACGCCGTTGTCCTTGGCGACAACGACCTGGCTTCGCAGCGCACCTTCGTAGCTTCTCTTCATTCTCGTATCGAAGTTCATGAGGTCAAAAACCTCCGGCGATAAAGTCGCTTTTGATTTTTGAAACGCCATCAGCTCGTCGCACAACTCCCTGCATTGCTCGATATTACCATCATGAGCGATTTCAACGGTTATGTTTGACATTTATATTCCCCTCTCTACGAAATCATATCGTTTTCAAAAGCACACAAGTTACTATAGTACTCTTACATCGAATTGGCAAGAATACGGATCTTCCGAGGGGGTAACTCCTTTCTCTCGTCCATGCCGCTTCATTAGAAACTATTGACATTCTAAATTGTCTAATCTAGAATGTTGATTATTAAGCAGCTTAACAGTTAAGCAGGTTAACAACCCAACTCTTTTAGTTGAAGCGCACCAGCCAGCATTATCATCGATAATGAGTGTGAAGAAGGAAGGGGGAGGAGCAAACAAAAACGAATACATCCCAAGCCACCGCTTTTGAGTCTTTTTCACGAACTCCAAACAAAAGAACTTTCCCAAAATCGCAACATTGCCGGCAAGTACAACGGTAAAAATCGAACCAACGTCAGATAACAGCTATCTTAATGACCCAATTAAAAGAAAGAGGTGCAATCATTATGAACTACAATTTTGATGAAGTAGTGAGCCGCTTAGGAACCAATTCTATAAAACTAGAAGTCCTACCGGAAGGGGCACCCAAAGACATTCTGTCTCTTTGGGTGGCAGATATGGATTTCCCCTGCGCTGAACCGATTATTGAAGCCCTGCATGCCAGAGTGGATAAAAAAATATTTGGATACACCTTATACGATAATGAAAGAACAAAAAACGCCGTTTTTTCTTGGTTTCACAAGCGTTTCGGCTGGGATATCGATCGATCATGGATGTTTTTCAGCCCCGGTGTCGTCCCGGCGTTTGCCCTCCTCATCAATGTGCTGACAGAAGAGGGCGACGGAATTATTATTCAGCAGCCTGTCTATTACCCCTTTATCAAAAAGATTGAAGCGAACAACAGAGTAATCGCAAACAACCCGCTCATCAGGCAGGGCAATAGCTATGTGATGGATTATGACGATCTGGAAAAGAAATTTGCCGACCCTAAGAACAAGGGAATGATTTTTTGCAGCCCGCACAATCCCGTCGGCCGAGTGTGGACAGAGGACGAATTGCGCAAGATGGTTGCCATTGCAAAAAAATACGACAAGTGGATTATTTCGGATGAAATACATGGTGACCTCACAAGAATGGGCATACAGTACCACCCTCTGCTCAAAGTAGCACCGGACTATAAAGACAGAATTATTGCCTGCACCGCACCGTCCAAGACCTTTAACTTAGCAGGTATGCAGTTCAGCAATATCATTATCCCAAACCCTGAGTATCAAAAAGCTTGGCTAAAACTAGCAGACGAGAGGCTATCTCTTTCCATTTGCAATCCTTTTGGTATGGAAGCCATTATTGCAGCCTATGCCGATGGGGAAGAATGGTTGGAACAAGTTCGCCAGTACATCGATTCAAACATCAAATACATACAAGAATTTGTCGCAGCGCATTTACCGGAAGCGGAAGTCATCGATTGCCAGGGAACGTACCTGGTCTGGATCGACGTGAAAAAGTATTGCTCCGATCCGAAAATATTGGAACATGCGATGGTTCATGAGGCAAAGGTGGCACTGGATGAAGGATACATCTTCGGCGATGAGGGAATAGGCTACGAGCGCATCAACGTAGCAACACAGCGAAGCAATATTGTTGAATGCATGGAACGCATGAAAAAAGCACTACTCAATCTCAAAAAATAGCTCTAAAGAATCAAAATAACATGATATTTTGAGAGGAGAGAGTAACATGAGCAACAGTACAGCTGTCGAAAAAAGATCCCTTAATCTCTTTGATATCTTTTGTTTGGGATTTGGCGGTGCCGTAGGTTCCGGTATCTTCGTATTGATGGGATCCGGTATAGCCAGAACGGGGCGTTCCATTGTATTAGTGGTGGGAGTTGGGTGTATTTTCATGCTCCTAGCTTATTTTTACAATGTGTTGTTGGCTTCGATGTTTATGTTTAAGGGCGGAGATTACAGCCAAAAAGCAATTACGTTCACGCCTGTGTTCACCGGTATTAATGCGTATATTACATTTGTTAATGGGTTATCAATGGCAATGTACAGCGTGGCGATGATTAAATATGCCAGCATCATCTTCCCCGGCATGATACCGCACACGAAGCTTCTTGCTGTTGTTATCATCACATTGTTTTTTGCGGCCAGTATACGGGGGTCCAAATTTATTTCGGTGCTCAATAGTATCATGACTGTGGTGCTTATCGGTTCTATCCTTATGTTTGTCACATTGGGAGTACCGAAAGTGCAGCCGGGATTTTTTAGCGGGGATAGCTTTTTTACCGGTGGACTCGGAGGATTTATTTCCGCCATTGCGATTATGGGTTGGGCCTGCCAAGGAACGACTATGGGGCCTGTGGCTGTCTCAGCAGTTACAAAAGACGCAAAAAAAACAATCCCTGCCGGTGTTTTACTCATCACAGTAGCCTTGATTTTCGTTTACGGGTTAATGGCCTATGTCGCAGCAGGGGTATTACCTGTTGATCAGGTTGCAAACCAAACCCTCAGCGTTGTCGCTACTGAAATATTTCCGCGAGGGGTCTTTGTCGTCTTTATTTTAGGCGGTGCGGTCTTCGCCATAGCTACGTCCATGATGACGAATATCACCATGGTTCGCTATCCGATTTTAAAAGTTGCGGAAGATGGCTGGCTACCTGAATTCTTTACTAAGACAACAAAGAGCGGTTATCCGTGGGTAGTATACGGGATATACTATTTGATGAGTGTTTTCCCTGTTCTTTTAGGTTTTAGTCTTGATGCTATGGTATCCCTGGTTATGATACCGGCGATGATACTGAATGGATATTGTAATTTTGCCTGTATCGACATCATAAAAAAACACCCTGAGCAGTGGAAAAAGAGCATCCTCCATATGCCCACGCCCTTTATTAACCTTATCTGTCTCTTATCCACGCTATGTGCCGCAATCGTGTGCTACAACTTGTTTGTCGGTCTGGCCCTATGGAGATGGCCACTATGTGCGGGATTATGGTTGCTTGTACTGCATTGGCCTTGTTCTGTCTAAAGAAGGGTAAGGTGAGCAAAGAGACCTTGGAAACCAACAAAAAAGCAATCTTAGCTGATGCGTTGCAAGTGGAAGCGGAAGGAAATTAATCTCCAAGCAAGCAAAAAAATCTAAAGCGATTACAATACAGAAAGACAGCACCCACTAAAAAAGCGGTGCTGTCTTTCTCTTTTTATGGCCCCTGCGGAAAAATTGATATTACCGCGATGCAATAGCCTCCAAATACCGAGTTGATCCCCGACTACTTCCGACTGTGCTTGAAATAGACAAGTTGCAGCTTTTTTTCCGGAGCTACGTGATCCAAGGAAAGTGCGATGCATTTTTCTAAGATTAATTTCCGACGGGGGTCATTTACAGGATACGCAATAGAACGAATTAAATAGTACCGCTTTGCCTCGATACGCTCTATATCCGAAGAGGAAATTACCGTCGTGTAAACCACTGAGGGAATGCGTGGAATAGGAGTCGTGCCGCTGCCAAGACCCAGATAACCCGCCGGGTAGTCCGTTGCATAAATCCGCATATCCACAGAAATAAGGGGCAGCAATTCCGTGTAGGGAGGGACTTTATTGCCGTTGATCACAAGCTCCAAATCAGAGGAAAGGCCCGATGCGCCCCATATGCGTGCATCGACAGCATCTGCTAACCCCACTTCCTGCAATAACCAAACTTCACCCTGCTTGATCGCCATATTAGCCGCGATCTGAAGCTTCCAATAACGATTGGATGTTTCAACCAGCCGTTCATGCGCATCCATTTCCGCATAGATCATGCTGCCCACGCCAAAGAAGATAGGGAGCAAGAGCACGACCCAGATCAAACTAAAACCCCGTCGTTTTGATTTCATGGGCTCCAGTTTTTCAACTTCATGGAAAACTGCACACCCTCCAATACATAACGGTAAACGTCCGGATCCAAGTCTGCAGAATAAACATCCGGCCAGTTATTCGGAATTTTCGAAAAGGGCTTCTCTCGGCGAGTATCCCCTCGAGCAAGTATAGAGACGGTCATCAGTGCTCTTGTGCTATCCCAATCAAAGCGAACGTCAACGACTCCATCCACCCTTGGCTGCATGCCGCTTCCGGAGTGATCATTGGTGTAAAAAACACCGCCGGAGGCTTTTGCCTCCATGACGCGAAAGTAGCAGAGTTCATCTCCCTCCGAAATGACAGCGCCGACCGCTGACAACGGAGCACGAACGGCTAAAAAGTTGCCCGCTTTATTGATGACAGCCAAAGGAGAAGAATGCGGTTGGATCGCGCCAAAAAGGATCCAATTTTCAGGCTTATAACCCCAAGCTGATTTTGGCCCCGCATTGGCAACCGGAGCATTTAATTGAATCCAAAAATCATAGGGTTCCATGGAATACGTACCGCGCAAATGGACACCGGACGGAACGGCATAAGCGATACGGCAAATGGCATTTTGCTTGGTGATCGCCCCAACGGTCATAGGTAAAACAGACAAGGGCCCCGCCCAGTTGAAGGGGGCATAGGCAGCGTTAAAAGAGGAGCGATACGCTGAAGAATCGAGCGGCATTCCATAACCGCAGTGCATCAATGGTTCCAAAAGAAGCGCTGCAACGGTCTCGCATCGTTGCAGCGCGATCCGTTTTTCTCTTATGTGATCATAAAAGGTAACCGAATGAAAAAGAACATAAAACAGCCCTCCCAAAATCAGAAGGCTCAGCATCAGGGCAATCATCAATTCCACAATGGAAAGCCCCTTAAGTCGGCGATTTGCGACTAAGGGGAAATTAAAGGACGCCAAAAAGTTATCCTCTGCCGTTGGTTGCCTTCATTGCCCTCTATAGCGATCATTTCTCCTTTGGTTATTTTTTCTCCCGCAAGCAGAGACCTGTTCTCAGGATGAACGGTATAAACAAGAGGTCCCTTCCGGAAACATTCACCGGAAGGGACAAACCCCGTTTCCATTTGTTCCAGAAAGGAAAAAGTGCTAACGCCAATTTCTTTACGAACAGCGACAGACACATAATAATTGCCAGCGAATGAGAGGATCATCAGAGAGGAAACAGCGAGGATCGATGTAACACCAAGCGCCATGAGTACGTCCATCAGGACATAACCGCAATGGGCGTTAAAAGATCTATGATTATTCCAATAAACGCTCAAGTTCTTTTTGATCATAAGCATAGATGAAGGCATCCTGTCTGGATATATATCCCTCGATCACCATTCGCGCCAAGTCCTGATCCATACTATGCATACCGGAAGCCGCCCCCGTCTGCATAATACCCTTGATCTGCGAGGTTTTTCCCTCACGGATACAGTTTCGCACCGCAGCGTTCGATAAAAGAAGCTCCGTCGCAATCATACGCCCGCCTCCCGGAAGCGGCAATAGCTGCTGAGAGCAAATACCCACCAATATAGTGGAAAGCTGCATTCGAACCTGGCTCTGCTGATAAGAGGGAAAGACATCAATAATACGGTCAATCGTTTGCGCCGCATCCTGCGTGTGCAATGTAGCAAAGACAAGATGTCCTGTTTCCGATGCCGTGATCGCCGCACCGATCGTCTCAAGGTCGCGCATCTCGCCAATCATGATAATATCAGGGTCTTGGCGCAATGCCCGTTTTAAAGCCTCTGTAAAATTTTTCGTATCGCTTCCGACTTCGCGCTGATGGATGACGGAACGCTCCGATACAAAAAGATACTCCATGGGATCCTCAATCGTTACAATATGGCAGGACCGCGTCATGTTTACTTGTTGAATAATAGCGGCAAGTGTCGTCGACTTCCCCGATCCCGTAGGCCCCGTAACAAGAAAAAGCCCTCGGATTTTATTGGCGATATCATCTATTGGTTGTGGGAGCAAGAGCTGTTTCGTGGTTCGTATATTCGTTGTAATAACACGCAGTGCCGCGCAAATATTTCCTCTTTCAAAAGAACAATTTCCTCGAAAACGGCAGGACGTTTGTGCATTAGGCCGAAAACTAAAGCTAAAATCAAGCTCTTTTTCACGATTTAACGTCTCCATCTGAGGCTGAGTAAGAATATTGCCCAACATACTGAATAGATCTTCAGCCGTCAGGGGCTCTCCGGAGCCAAAAAAACGCAATTGACCGTCTATTCGGATGGCGGGTAAAATACCGACGCCCAAATGAAGGTCGCTCCCGTTGTGCCTTAAGACTTCCATAAGTAGGCGTTGGATGCTATAAGCAGCCATTATTCAGCTCTACCTCCTAATGGTCCATTGTGATTGCAAGCATCTGCTCTATACTGGTGATACCTTCAGCGACCTTGCGCATGGCACTCATGGCAAGAGTTTTCATGCCACCTCTCAATGCCGCATCTCTAATTTCATTCACCGGTGCGTTTCTATTGATCAATAATCGCAACTCCTCGTTTATCACCATTATTTCCATAACGTTTGTTCTTCCCTGGTACCCCGTTCCGCGACATTCGTCACACCCGACAGAAGCGTAAATCTGAGTTCCTCTTGGGATATGGTAGGTATCCGCGTAATTATCGGGGATGATGATGGGCGTTTTACAATGGGCACAAAGTCGGCGCACCAATCGCTGAGCCACTACGGCGACAACGGAGGATGCGATCAAGAAAGGCTGAATTCCCATATCCACCATACGGATGATAGAGCTGGGAGCATCATTCGTATGCAACGTGGAAAGCACCAAGTGACCCGTCAGAGCCGCTCTGATGGCCAGTTCCGCGGTCTCCACGTCTCGAATTTCTCCGACCATTATTTTGTCAGGGTCCTGTCGCAAAATAGCACGAAGAATTGCCGTAAACGTATTTCCCGTCTTTTCATTCGCCTGAACCTGATTGATTCCAGCGACGGTATATTCAACAGGATCCTCGACGGTTACAATATTGACATCAGGAGTATTGATAACTTCCAGCAGAGAATAAAGGGTCGTCGACTTACCCGATCCCGTAGGTCCCGTAACGAGGAAAATACCGTAGGGGGCGGCAACCGCTTTCTTAAGCGTTTCTACATCTTCCGGGTAGAGCCCCAGTTTCTCCAGTCCTACCTTTGTAGAACTATTATCCAAAAGTCGCATAACCATCTTTTCTCCAAAAACGGCAGGAAGACAGGAAACGCGAAGGTCGATTCGTTTCTGTCCAATTTTAATCATAATTCGTCCATCCTGAGGTCTTCGTCTTTCAGAGATATCCATCCCGGAAAGAATTTTCATGCGAGAAACAACGGCCGGATGAAGATTTTTAGGAAATTCAAAAGACTCATAGAGAGCACCGTCAATGCGAAGCCGAACTTTAGATATTTTTTCAAAGGCTTCAACGTGAATGTCAGAGGCACCCTCTTTTACCGCCTGCTCCAAAACGCTATTCACAAGACGCACGACAGGAGCGTCATCCGCTCCTACACCAGCAAGGTCTTGTGCCCCGCCGGGGCCCATTGAGGCGTTAAGATCTATACCCACCTCGTCCATGGCATCATCAAGACTGGACTGCACTTTATAAAAGCTGGCAAGCGCACGGCGCACATCGGACGCCGTAGCAATGTTGATATCAAACTCCGTATTGGTGATCATCTTCAGTTCATCGACGGCAAGTACGTTGAGCGGGTCGGACATTGCAATGGCAATTTTTCCCGATTCAAGGATGGCGAGAGGAACAATTTCAAGACGCTGCGCCACGGCCTCAGGAATAATACGAATGGCCTCTGAACTCGGCCGATAACGAGCAAGGGAAACAAGGGGCAATTTCAGCTGGCGACTCAAGGCCTCAGCAAGCTGACGCTCTGTCAACCAGCCATTTTTTATTAAAACCTCCCCCAGACGCATCCGCGAAATCTTCTGCTCCACAAGGGCTGCATCCAGTGTGTTTTTTGTAATCGCATTTGCATCAATGAGAAGATCTCCTAGTTTTAAATGCCGCCATGCCTCTGTCATCAGCTGTCACTCCATCTCTTGCGTATGTTAACCGAAATTTTATCTATATAATGTTTGATACTCTTTATATTATAACCTATTCTTTTATGTTTTGGATAAGCCATATGCGCAATCACAAATCAACGCAGAAAAAGAATCATTCCATGTTAGAGCTTTCTATGAAAACAGCAAAGCCGCCTT
>JAGPAO010000218.1 GCA_018063805.1 Synergistaceae bacterium
ATGCAGGATAGTGGGCAATGGGTTTTTATTGATTTGAAAGGTATAGGTGCAGGATGAATAGCTATTTGGACAAGTTAAGGGAGCAAGTCTCCGAAATCTCGAAAAAAGAGGGGCGTTACGCAGACCTGTACCTTCAATCAGGTGTGTCGCACTCCGTTCGTTTTGAAGATCAGAGAATGGATCAGCTCTCTTCTTCAAGGAGTGATGGGTGCGGTGCCAGAATTATCGTCGGTGAGAATACGTTTTATTCGCACGGAACCGGGGTGGATTTGCTCTCTGTAAACGCTCCCCTGCGCCGCGTCGGGCACCAAGTGGACGTGGATATTCCGGAAATAGCATCGAAAGATTCCATCGATTTGATGAATGTGACCGAGGATCTTGATCCGTTGGAATGTTCTTTTATGCGGGGTATTGATCAGGCACTGCGAAAAGAATCCTCCCTGATTCGTCAAATCACCTTGGGGTATCGAACGGCGGTAAAAAATGTGCTCATCCTTCGAGGCGACGGAGAGGTTGCAGCCGATCGGAGAGTCTATACGAGCTTCACCGCAGGGGTTGTCGTGCAAAAAGACGGGATTATGCAGACGGCTTACGAACCTCGTTCCATGGCTTTATCAGTCGATCGTTTCTGGGGGAACACGTCTCCGGAAGAAATTGCTCTGTGCGCCTTGCAGCGTGCTCTCCTCATGTTGGATGCAACATCCTGCCCTGCGGGTAAAATGGATGTCATCTTGGCAGGGGAAGCGGGGGGAACCATGATCCACGAGGCGTGCGGACATGGTTTGGAAGCTGATATAATACAAAAGGATTTTTCCGTATATAGCGACAGCATCGGAAAGCTTGTTGCCAGCCCGTTGATTAGCCTTGTGGATGATGCCACGCTTCAAGACTATTACGGTTCTTATGGTGTTGACGACGAGGGGAATCCTGCGTCTCGAACTCTTTTAATTGAGAATGGAGTTCTCCGTAACTATTTGACGGATATTCTCTCCTCCCGCGTCGGCGGTCTTCCCTTAACCGGCAATGGAAGACGAGAATCAAGCCAGTATGCACCTTTGCCGAGAATGAGCAATACCTTTGTTCTTCCGGGAAAGACGAAAACGGAGGAAATGCTGGATCAGGTAAAACTGGGGCTTTATGTAAAAAAAATGGGTGGGGGAGAAGTCGATCCAACGTCCGGGGATTACGTGTTCTATGTCACGGAGGGATACTTGATCAAAAACGGAAAGATCGGATCTGCTGTTAGAGGGGCAACCCTAACGGGAAATGGTCCCGAGACATTGAAAAATATTGCAGCAGTTGGAGAAAAGTATTACCTGGAACCCGGTATTTGCGGGAAATCAGGGCAGAGCATACCCGTTACAGATGGGCAGCCGACTTTATTTATACGGAATATGATCGTTGGAGGATCCGATACAAACTATGGCGCAAGCGAATAAAGATCGATTCAAAAAAAAGGCTCCAAAAGTAAAATTTAAATTTCCTGATTTGTCGGTCCTGAATCACTACAAGGAGAATCTGGCCAGATGGGTTACCCCTATGACTTGGGGGATGCTCGTCGTTAATTTTTACCTGATCTCTTCTTTACTGACGCCGTGGACCGGTTCTATTGGCAGGACGATAGCAGGAGGGCTCCTCAGCACAATGGGCGGCTCTGTTCTAATTTTGCTGCTTTTTTTCACTTATTATTGTTTTTCGATTATCTTAAGCAGGGAAATTCCCAACCCGCGCTCGCAACTGGCGGGAACGTTCTTTCTCTTTATCACCAGTTGTTTTTTTCTCGGATTGGCCGAGATGGTGGAAATGAATTCTTTCGGCATTTCCTGGCTGGTTCCGGGGACGCTGGGGCGAACGCTCGCCACGTGGTCCTTTAAAAATTTAGGTCCTCTAGGGACGACTCTCCTGATCGGTTCTTTTTTTATCATCACCGTGATCCTTTTAGGTTCAACGCTGCCTGACAAATATAACTTAATGAGCTGGTTTAAGGCGGGTAGAAGGTTCCGCCATGAAGAGGGGGGAACCACTCTCTCCGATGTATCGGAGGCACCGGTTTACGAGCCGATTCAAAATGAGGGATTGGATGAAGAGGATTTAACAACAGAAGAACAAGATCAGACCTCTTTGGATATATGGGGTAATGTGGAAATAGAACAGGATTTAAGGGAGATTATGGACACGCCCTCTGAACGGACACCACAACCGGAGGAGATGAGCGATGAACTCCTCATAGGGGTCGTGGATTCTATCAGCACGCCCACGATGTTTCCGCCGCCGCTTGGTATTTTTGGCGTGGAGGAAGTAGACGAACAAGCAATGGATGAAATAAAAGCGCGCCCGTGGGGGGATCGTATTATCTCCTCCTTGCAGGAATTTGGAATTGAAGCGGAGCTGGCGGAGACGTTGGTCGGGCCGACCGTTATTCAGTTTCGCATACAGCTGGCCCCCGGGATTAAAGTCAGCAAAGTCGCAGCGCTTTCTAACGATCTTGCCCTTGCCCTTGCGGTCCCCAGCTTGAGGGTGGAGGCGCCCATTCCCGGAAAACCATACATCGGCATTGAAATTCCCAACCCTAAAAGGCAGGGAATCACCTTACGTTCTGTCTTAGCCGCTGCAGAGGGGCTGACACGCGAAGTAGAGCTTCCCTTACCCATGGGGGTTACGGTGGATGGGGATCCCCTGATTATGGGGCTTGAAGAAATGCCTCACTTATTGGTTGCCGGTACAACAGGATCCGGGAAGAGCGTCTTTGTGAATAGCTGTATCGTCGGTCTTTGTTCTAAAAGACGCCCCTCTGAATTGCGCATGGTGTTGGTCGATCCTAAACGCGTGGAAATGGCTGTTTACGAAAAGCTGCCGCAT
>JAGPAO010000077.1 GCA_018063805.1 Synergistaceae bacterium
ATCGGGGACGCATATGGCGGAGTTGAAGCTGTGGAAGGATGCAGGCATAGCCGCCCCGGATAAGGAAAAATGGTATGTTCAGACGGGGCAGGGAATGCTGGAGACCATTAATATAGCGGGGGAGCGCAGCGGCTATGTGCTGGCTGACCGCGGTACCTTCATTAAATATGAGGCAAATCATAAGGGAAATCCGCCCGTTGTCATTCTTGTGGAGGGAGACAGCAGTTTACGGAATCAGTACAGCGTCATGGCGGTTAACCCTTCCAAATGGAGCCGCGTAAAGTACGATCTGGCTCTGGAGTACATCGATTGGATTACCTCCGCTAAGGTGCAAAAAGACATCGCCGGCTTTAAGCTGGAGGGGAAGCAGCTGTTTTTCCCGAATGCGGAAAAACGAAAATAATGAGGATTGGCGTTTGTGTAGCTACTAATTAAATGGATTACATCGTTCACGGTTTTTCCCGGGCTTTACAGCTGATTTTCTCCATGAATGAGGAGACGTGGTCTGCTGTTGCAATCACAATAAAACTGACGGGGCTCTCCATGGCAGTTACACTGCTCTTGGGGGTGCCCCTCGGTTTTCTTCTCGGCTATTTTTCCTTTCCCGGTAAGGGGGCTCTGCGATTAGTCGTTGACACCCTTCTTGCCCTGCCCACGGTTGTGGTGGGGCTTCTCGTCTACGCTTTTATCTCTAACAGAGGTCCCTTAGGGCATTTAGAGCTTCTTTTTACGATTCGCGGGATGGCCATTGGGCAGACGATACTGGCGCTTCCCATCGTCATCGCCTTGACGGCATCCGCTATTGAAGGGCTCGACCATCGCCTTCGTTTGACGCTTTTGACGTTGGGGGCCTCCGGGAGGCAGCAGGCAATGACGACCTTATGGGAAAGCCGTTTTCAGGTTTTGATGGCCGCTATTACCGCATATGGGCGGATTATAGCGGAGGTCGGTGTTTCCATGATGTTGGGAGGAAACATCAAATGGCACAGCCGCACCATCACCACGGCGATAACGCTTGAAACGGGCAAGGGGGATTTCGCCTTGGGGATAGCTCTGGGTATTCTCCTCCTTGCGATGTCTTTTATCCTCAACGCCCTGCTCTCCCTCTTGCGGCGTTGGGAGGGAGCTTAGCAGAGATGAGATCCGTTTCTTTTCAAAATAGCAGCTCTCAATTGCTTTATCGGATGCGCTCGTTGAAGCATTGCTATGGAAAACGCCCGGTATTGGATATCGCATCGCTGGATATTTACTGCGGAGAGGTGCTCGGTGTCGTCGGGATGAACGGCAGCGGAAAATCGACGCTGCTCAAGGTTTTGGGGATGCTGGAGCCCGTTTCTGCGGGGGATTTTTCATTTGAAGGACGCCCTGTCGCCGGCTCAGAGGGGGATATTCGCAAAAAAGTGTGCTTGTTATTGCAGGATTCATTCCTGTTGAAGAGAACTGTTTTTGAGAATGTCGCCTATGGGTTGCGCCTGAGGGGAGATGTTGAGGGGTTAGAGGCGCGCGTTTTGGATGTTTTGGATCGCGTGGGTTTGCCTCCTCAGCAATTTGTGAAACGATTCTGGAATGAGCTTTCCGGCGGCGAAGTGCAGCGTGTTGCGCTTGCGGCTCGCTTGGCATTGCGTCCCTCTGTTTTGCTTTTGGATGAACCCACCGCTAATGTGGATGCAGGGAGTGCTTTCTTGCTTCGTGAAGCGGCGCTTTCCGTGTGGAGGGATTGGGGGACAACCGTTGTTGTTGCTACGCATGATTTGGCGTGGCTTAACGAAGTGGCGACGAACACCATCAGCCTGCATGAAGGGAAAATTGCCGGCCGGGGAATACAGAATATCATTGCCGGAAAGTGGCGGCGAGAGAAGGACGGTTTTGTCCTGGCGCTTTCCTCAGGGGAATGCCTTAATGCCGTAACTCCTTCTGCCGGTACTCCTGTATGCGCGCTGCTCAACCCGGAGGATATCAGGATAGAGCCCGATGCTATTCCTCGGGATGGGGACGATGTCACCGTAACGGCTGAAATATCGCAAATGGTTCTGGAAAGAGGAAGGGATACATTGCTTGTGACGGCTGAAACTTGTGATTTTTCGCTTAAGATTAGGATGAAAATAAGGGACGCAGAGGATCAGCTGCTTATTCCAAGCAAAAAAGTTACTCTTTCTTTTTCAAAATCTGCAATCCACTGGCATTAAATCCCTCCCATCCTGTCGACCCGGTGTTTTTGGTGTTATAATTTAGCTGGTTATTTAAGGGGGTATCCCCTGATGTTTTTTTGTCTGATGGTATCTCTTTGTATGTCCGGAATACGTGACTTGTTGGTGGAGGCTTTGATGTGGTAAAAAAATGGTTGTTTTTTTGCTTTGTTTTTTTTCAAGTTGGAGTGGCTTCGGCCTCTGTTGCCCCTACAAAGCCCCCTGTTGTTTTGCAGAGCGCAGAGAGTTCTGCTCATATTCGGGTTGCGGATACATTGGTTCTTTTGTCGCCTGTTCCCGGTTATGAACGAATAAAGGATAAGCCTTTATTGCTCTGGAATGCGGAAAAATTGGCGGTTTTAGTGGAGACAATCGAGCATCCCTACTCTTCCGTTGTTGCTGTTATGGATGAAAAAAGTTTTCGCGCGGATGGAATGGCGCTCAAATCGAGGACGGAGCTGAGTTTTAATGGCAAACCGGCTCTTTTTTTCAAGGTTTTGGATGTTAAGAGCGGCAAAAAATGGGCTAAGTGGTTGTTGCTGTTGGGGGACAAAGAGCGCAGTGTGCTTGTGGTCGGTTCTTTTATCAGCGGGAATCAGAATGCCTCCAAGGCGATAGAAGAAATGCTGAAGAGCGTTGTGATAAAACCGTTGCCGTCGGGAGAAAACACAAGTAAAGATTTGAAATCAGCGGAAAGCAGTATGATTGAGGGGGATAGCAAATGAAGAATAAAGGTATAGGGCTGAAGGGTATTTTTTCTATTTTGGCGGTGCTGCTTTTGTTTGGAGCGGCAGATGCAGGATCTACAATCTATCAAAATAATGTGAAGACGGCGCAGCATGTGTTTGCCCCGGGGGCAAAAGTTGCCATTATCCCTCCGTCCGGGAGCCGTGTTTCCCAGAAGATCGTTGGTTTTGACCTTGCCTCAGGCGGAGGGACGATTTCCTTTACCGAACGGGCGGGGTCTTATGCAGATAATGTCGGCAGCTATACAAAGGATTCCTTTGGTAGCCGTGGGTATACGCTGCAGGATACGACAAATGTCGTTTTGAACGGTCAGCCCGCACGCTTATTCAAGTTGCTTTACGTGGAGGATCAAGAGGGAAAAGAATTCGGTGTCTGGATGCTGGTCCTCGGAGATTCCAAGAGAATGATAACCGTGGAAGGGCGTTACCCCAAGGAGAATACTTCTCTTGGAAACACGATCAAACGTGCTCTTTTATCCTCCTTTTTGCAGACGGCACAACCGGAGAACGCCTCCGGCGGTTTTTCTGTATCGACTCAAGGGACAGAATTTCGCTTTGCAGAGGATGTCGCCGGCGTGCGTTACTACACAACGGATGGACAACCCGTTCCCAATCCGATCAAAAGAGCCGTTTTCAGCATCGGGAAAAGGAATGCAAACGTAGAGGATAAGGAAAAAAGATTAGCGTATTCCATGGAGCTTTTGACTGCAGGGCTTGAGAATAAATCCTTTTCCATCCAATCCCAAAATCCCATTACTCTTGCCGGATTACAGGGGTATGAAATTATGTGTCGTATTGATGGTGTGCGGCTCAATAGTGGCAAAGGTTTTTCAAAGGCACGTGTGGTCAAGGGCGGTATCTATCAAGTGACGTTGTTTGATGCATCGGGCACGGTGTACGTGATGCAGGGAATGGCTGTGCGCGAGGCGATGCAGTATATGTCTCAATTTAAATCAATAGCGGCGAGTTTTAAACTTTCTAAGTGATCAAAGAAAAAACAAAATAAATAAAAAGAGGTGTTTTGTTTGCAGCGAAAGTACAAGTTCAACTGGGATCTTATTGGTAATTTGGAGATAGGCCGACCTAACTTGGGGAATACCACGCGCGTTGAGGTGTACCGCCTGATGCAGTTTGCATTCCGAGATGTGTTGGAGGTTAAATATGGTACAGAAGAAGCCGATGCCGTTTTTTACGTCGCCGGAAAGTTGGCAGGCACGGAGTTTTATGAAGAATTTTTATCCGGAATAACGGATTTTAAGGTATTTATCAGCGAGCTTCAGCGGCTGATGGAAGAGATGATGGTAGGGATACTGCGGATTGAAGAAGTTGATCTTGAGGCCCAAAACCTGATCCTTACCGTTGCGGAGGCTTTGGATTGTTCCGGATTGCCGGAATTGGACTATGAGGTCTGCACTTACGATGAAGGGCTTATCGCCGGTATTTTGGAGTGTTTTACCGGGAAGCCGTATGAGGTTAAGGAAGTCGATTGTTGGTGCACCGGCGATCGCACCTGCCGTTTTAGAGCGCGTCGGGTAGCAGAAAGCACGTCGGAGTAGGGCGTCGTAAAACAATCCGTGAAGAACGCGACAGAGAATGACTTGTTGAACGACTTGATTGGTTTTATCAGGGATCACCTGCTTCTTTCGGTGGTGAGGGATTGCCCTGAGGAGCTGATGGGAAATGTTCAGTTGGAATTGCTTTTGAAGGACCTCACCGCTTTGCGTACGGTGTTGTTTGCTTTTTCCAAGGGCAATTCCAAAGTCGAAATAGAGCTTAAGGGTTTTATGGCCGGATGTCTCAAGCAGCTTCAGGCGCATTTGCGCCATTTGGAGTGGCATTTGGATCAGGTAGCGGTGGGTGATTTCAACCAACGCGTTGATTTTATGGGACCCATGTCCGAATCTTTCAATAATATGGCCGATCGTCTTTCGCTTCTGATCCGCCAGCTTGAGGAAAAAGAGGGCGAACTCTGTGATTTGGCCGTTGAACTGAAGTTAGAGATTGAAGCAAGAAAACAAAAAGAGGAGCAGCTGCGTCAAAGTGAAGAGCGCTGGAAGCTTGCGATTGCTTGTAGCTTGGACGGCATTTGGGATGTGGATCTTAAAACGGGTGAGTGCTACTGTTCGCCGCGTTTTCTTGATATCCTTCACGCCGATCCCGCATCGCCGATAAGCCATCGCTGGGATTTGTGGATGCATCCCGATGACGTTACCGCGAGGAAAAGAATGCAGGCGATGCTCCTGAAGGGTGAGGACCCGGGTGACGGGGAGTTTATGGAACACCGTTTTCTCTGCGGGGATGGGGTCTACCGTTGGATGGAAACTCGCTGTATGCTGGTGCGGGACAACGATGGGGTTGCCACTCGCCTGATCGGAGTCACGGAGGATGCTGAAAAGCGGCATCTTAGAGAAGACATTTTATCGCAACGAGCCACGCATGACAACTTAACAGGATTACCTAACCGTTACCTTTATGAGGATCGACTCAATCAATATATCATGTTAGCCAAGAGGCAAAAGAGTGCTTTGGTGCTGATCGTCTGTGATCTTGATGACTTTAAAATGATCAACGATCAATACGGGCATTTAGCGGGAGATTCCCTTTTAAAAACAGTTGCAGAGCGTCTTGTAAGTTGCGTTCGAGAGACGGATACTGTGACGCGTTTTGGCGGGGATGAATTTGTGATGCTGCTTCCCTGTGATTTAGGGCAAGAAGAAGTGGTTAGCAGGCGCGCGACGGATTGTTTGTTTGATTCTCTTAAAAAAGGACTCATTATTGATACGGATAGAGTCGGAATAAAAATGACGTGCGGCGGAGCTTTTTACCCAACTGATACGGATGACCCCACGCTTCTTTTTTCCTATGCGGATAAGGCTCTGTATGCTGCCAAAAAAGCCGGTAAATCGTGTTTTAAAACGTGGAGGGAATTATCGTCTTGATGAAAGGTGATATTTTGTCGTTGAATATCAACATGAAGGAATGACCCGTTACAAAAAAACGGCCTATTCGTTGGGTGCTCTCCTTGTTGTCTTGCTTTTCTCTTCTCCTTTTATCCGAAATGCGGTTCTCGCTACTCCTTCGCCCCCAATACAGATACAACCGGTTGAGATGGTTCGCATGGACGAAACACCGATTCGGCGGGCGCGTCTGTTTTTCGTCGGTGATATTATGGCGCATCGCCCACAGGTGAATGCGGCTCGTTATTTTGGGGGAGTCAGTTATGATTTCACCCCCCAATTTAAAGAAATTTTGCCCCTGCTTTCCGGTGCGGATCTCCTGGTAGGGAATCTTGAAACTGTTTTGGGAGGAGCCAAAACAGATGCGGATTATACGGGCTATCCGCTCTTTAACACCCCGGATTCACTGTTGGATGCTCTTAAAAATGCGGGATTTGATGTGTTGCTCTTGGCGAATAACCATGCCAATGATAAAAAACCGCAGGGATTGCTGCGGACATTGGAAGAAATAAAAAAAAGAGGCTTTCTATGGGCCGGAGTGGATGATCCGCAGGAGGGACGTTCCCCCGTTCCTCTACTGATGGAGGTGCAGGGGATACAGATGGCTCTCCTCAACTACACCTACGGCAGCAATACAGCGCTTCCCTCCAAGGGGGCGCAGCTCCGCCCCTCTCTCATGGATGAAGCTCAGATCTTAAAAGATATTGCGGCGGCGCGGGATAAGAGCGCTGATATCGTTGTTGTTTGCCTGCACTGGGGGAATGAGTATGCGCTCAAATCATCCGACGCGCAGCGTGTGCTGGCAAGCAAGCTGCAAGAGGCGGGGGCGGATATCATTATCGGGAGCCACCCGCATGTGGTGCAACCGATAGAGATGGCAGTGTCCTCTGCGGATGGACGTCCGCAACTGGTTGCCTGGTCTTTGGGTAATTTTGTCTCCAATCAAAGACCGATTCCAAGGGAAAGAACGATGCTTTTATCCGTTGAAATCACTAAAAAAGAAGGAGAGAGCCGCGTTTCCCGTGTCGCGGTCGCACCGCTTTGGGTGCAGAATATGCGCAAACCTCATGGGTTTATGCGCATTCTTCATGCAGATGAAACGAATCCAAAGCTCCTTTCGTTGAACCCTGCGGACAGAAATAAATTGTTGGAGGCGGGGGCATGGGTCAAACGAGCCCTTGGTTTAGCGGCTGCAAGCAGGGATGAACAGGGGTTTTACACCTTATGGGAGTCTTCTCCGGACGTTTTTAATTAGCGTTTTACCTTTGCGCGGATATGTTTCATGAAAGCGCGAATGTCCACGACAACGGAGTAGGCCAGAATCAGGTAAGGTACTCCGAGAACGAAAAATTGAAGGATAAAAAACTGATAGCTCGTTTGCGCCAACAGCAGAGCAGGGGTCAGGAGCATAAAGAGGATGAGCAGGCGAAAACGAATGACAGAGGGGGATCTTTCCTCCATTTCATCCACCACTTTGACGAACATCCAGATCACAAAAATGTCGGCATAACTGCATAAAATGCCTCCGATTTTGCTGCTGATAAGGTGTGCCTCTGCCGTATAATGAGCGGCAATCCAGAGAAAGAAAGATTCCATGGTCATCATCCTATTTTTTCCAAGCGGGTTCTCTTTAAAAAACGCCAAAAGAGAAGCGCTCCCCCCACCTCAAAGGTGATATAAAAAAGGTTGGATATCTGAATGAAAAAGCGTCCTATCCAGACAAAATCCCACATGGAAAGATCATGGCGCAGTATGGTTTTGATGCTGAAAGCGGTGTAAAGCAGAAAAAGAGAGCCCACAAAGAATAATACGCCTAAATCCTTTGGGACGGGAGATTTTTCTCGGAGAGGATTTCCCTCGTAGAGACGCAGCAGGCGATAAAAGTAGAGGACGATAAGGGCATCAAAAAGAATCATCGCGGAGCAGAGGAGGATTCGAATGCTCCATGGGTAGAAATCTCGCTCTCCAAATAATAAAAGAGTCGGAAAAAAGGGAAGCGAGAGCTCCCTGCCAAAGCAGAGAAGACACAAAAGAAAAAAACTTCCTCCTTGGAGCAGGAATGACCTTCGGATAGAAGTTCCTTTTTCCGATATATCCTGATAAACCCATTTTAAACCGGAAAAACAAATTTGCTGGATGAGAACCCAAAAAAGCCCCATCAGCCTCTCAATTGTAAATTGCATGAGGATCTCTCCGTATCATGTGTCGAATGGCATACGCGTTAAGTATAACACTGCAAAGAGTAAACGCGGAGGCAAAAAAACCGTTTGCCTCCGCGTTCAAACTCTTTACGCAAGAATCATCTCATCCAACGGAGCACCGGCGGGTGTGATGGGAAGCACCTTTTCCGACTGGGGAATGGGTAGGTGCACCAATACGGGGCCGGGTGTGGCGAGGGCTCTCTCCATGGCTTTGCGAACCTCTTTTGGAGAGCGGACGCTGAAGGCGGAAACGCCCATGGATTCTGCCATTTTTACAAAATCAGGCTGGCGGCTGTAGAGCGTGTTTGAATAGCGCTGGTCAAAGAACATCTCCTGCCACTGACGGACCATACCCAGACAGCCGTTATCCAGTAAAAGAATCTTGACGGGGATTTGATAGCGGGCGCAGGTATCCAGCTCCTGAATGTTCATCATAAAGCTGCCGTCACCGGCAATGCAAAACACGGGCAAGTCCGGGCGGGCAAAGTGCGCCCCCATTGCGGAAGGAAAGCCAAATCCCATCGTGCCGAGTCCGCCGGAGGTGAGGAATCGGCGGGCGTGATCCGATTTATAGTAAAGGGCGGCCCACATCTGGTGCTGCCCGACCTCCGTTGTCACGACGGCTTCCCCTCCCGTTGCATCGTAGAGGGCGCTCATGATATGCCACGGTTTGATCTCTGTGTGTGAAACATCTCTTTGCAGCGGTTCTCGGTCGTTCATCATGGCAAGCTCTGCCAGCCACTCGCGGTGGTTCGCGCACTGTGTGCCTCTTACGGCTAAGCGCAGAGTATCCATCAGCTTTGAGGCGTTTCCGAGCAACCAGACATCTGCCCCGACACTTTTGTCAATTTCTGCGGGGTCCAGATCCAAGTGGATGACTCGCGCCTGGCTGGCGAAGCGATCCTTTCTTCCGGTACTGCGATCGCTGAAGCGAGCTCCGATCACAATGATGAGGTCCGCAAGCCCCATGGCTCGATTGGCGACGGGGCGTCCGTGCATGCCGACCATCCCAAGAGAAAAGGTGTGGGATTCGGGGAAGGCCCCTTTGCCCAAAAGGGAGGTAGCAACAGGGATCTCCAGTTCGGTCGCAAGAGCCATCAGCTCCGGCGCGGCATTGGCAACGATGACGCCATTGCCTGCGAGGATAACGGGGCGCGCTGCGGAGCGAATGAGGGAAATGGCCTTGTCCAGACTGGAAAGGTCTTCCTCCATCTCCGGAT
>JAGPAO010000078.1 GCA_018063805.1 Synergistaceae bacterium
GTCCCTCCACTCGGTCTGTGATGGCGTCGCGAGCCGTTAAAAAAAGAACTGGGGTTCTATTCCCCTCCTGGCGAATTTTTTTCAAGAGCTCTATGCCGCTGATATGAGGCATCATGATATCCAGAATAGCCGCATCGTAGTCGGCCATTCGGAAATATTCAAGAGCGCTCTCTCCATCTTCGCAGGAATCCACGCAATAACCGGCTCCTGTTAATTTTTTTGTGATCACACGATTTAAATCCCGTTCATCTTCAGCAAGCAGAAGTCGCATATTTTATTATTTCTCCATGTGTGTTTTTTATATCCGCAGTCGGTGAGGTGGGGTCGCTTCATTTTCAGCTGTTGTGCTCGCCGCTATCTTACAGTGAGGCTATCCTTATATTTGAATCAGCCGTTTGGCGATGGTAACCACCTGAAGATAAATATATCATAGGTGCGCACGATTGCGATACGCATTTCGGTGCAAACGATTATTAAGGAGTTGTGGTGGTGTGACAGGATTCATAACAGGCATAGGGATAACTCTGTGCGGGTACTACTGCATCAAAGATCCCCAGTATTATATTGGGTGGAAAAGCAACATAAAGACGAAAAAAGGATTGCCCCCTTTTACCGAAGAAGAACTGGTAAAACTGGCTCGGGCGAGCAAAAGAATGGGTATCTTGTTTCTGATTTGCGGCGCGATTGTCACGGTGATCAGCTTTTTTGAAATGATCGGCATGGTATAACCGCATAATAAAAAAGATGTAGCTGGCTGTGGAATTCGCGCTTTTGTGGGTTCGAAAACAGGAAGGAGGAAAGGATTAGGAATCCCCCTTCCTGTTTTTTTATGCTCTACTTTGCCAGTTCGTAAATAGCCTGAGCGTAAATAGCTGTCGCTAAAACAAGCTCATCGATGACGACATTCTCATTTTTTTGGTGCGCCAAAGGCTCCGTATGGGGGAAGGCCATTCCAAAACAGACCACATTTTCCGTCGCGCGTGCGTACGTTCCACCGCCAATGGCGAGGGGTTTCGATTCTGTATCCTTTGTATGGTCCACATAAGCCTTAAGCAGCGTTTTAACTAAATGTGAATCTAAATCGACGAAGATCCCCTTTTTAAAGCCCGTTTCCTCCATGTTGCTTTCCCAAGGAAGTCCCGTTGTTTTGGCGCGGATGCTGGCCTTCATCTTGGGAATGTCCACTTCCATCGGGTAACGGCTATCTAAGACAAAGCGGTAAGCACCGTCTTCGTAGCTCGCGATACCCAAGTTCGCGGTTAGCTTTCCGCTTATCTTGCTCTCAAAATCAATGCCCAGCCCCTCACCGTTGTACCCGCCAAGAACATCGGCAAAATGAGAAATCATGGCGTCGCCCGTCTGAGCTTTTAAGAATTTCATCAGATGCACTACGGCGTTTACGCCCACCTCCGGCGTTGAGCCGTGTGCACCTATCCCGGTGACGTGCAGCTCAAGCCCCTCCGGTTTTTCTACGCACGATCCTTTGAGCTTATGATCCTGCAAATACGTATCAAACGCCTCTTTTATTCCCTCTCCGGGCTTTATAACAGCGACGGCTTTATCGGGAACGGAATTAGGTGCCGTTCCTCCCTTTAGGCTGATGATGCTGTCACTTGAGTGCTTCCCTGTAAACGCATACATTTGAATCTCTTTTTCCGCAAAGATCAGAGGGAAAGATCCGTCCGGCGTAAAGCCGCAATCAGGGCGCGGGTATTTTTTAAAGTAATGGTCCACGCACAGCCAGTCACGTTCTTCATTGCCGCCAAGAATGAGGCGAATCTTCTTGCTTATCGGCAGACCAAGATCGCGGATGATTTTAACGGCAAAATAGGCGGCCATCATGGGGCCTTTATCGTCTTGCGTCCCTCTTGAATAAATCCGCCCATCGGCAACGGTCGCACTGTACGGAGGATATTTCCATCCATCGCCTTCCGGGACGAGATCCACATGGCCTAAAATGCCCACTATTTTGTCCCCTTGGCCATAATCGATGTGGCACGCATAGCCCTCATCGTTAACGGCAGCAAAACCATCTTTTTCGGCTAGATCAACGATATACTCGAGAGCTTCTTTCACACCCCTGCCAAAGGGAGCTCCTTCGCCGACTGTGGTGGAATCATAAACAGAGTTTATCTTCAACCACTGGCATAGAGACTGAACCATTTCGTCCTTGCGTTTTTCCGCTTCCTGAAGCCATTGCATTACGCTGACACCCCCTGATAATTAATAAATATTCCATAATTATACATCGGGAACGGTCATTCGCCTCTCGACCAAAATCTAAAACCAGTGTATCTTTATTCACGGCGTATCTCTCTTTAAGTGGATTATCGGCGAGGATACTTGGCTCAAAAAATGCGCTCCTTGTGCGCCGTGTTTCAGCTTAACTTATTGTTAGCGGAACGAGTGCTTTTCTTAAAAATGAATGATCAGGTAGGAGGATCTAAGTGAATCCGAAAAAAATAATATTAGTGCGGCACGGTGTGACTGCTTGGAATCAACAGTCCCGTTTTCAGGGAAGTTCCGATATCCCGTTAAGTGAGGAGGGGGAGGAGCAGGCCCGGCGGACGGGTGATCGTTTAGCCTCTTGGCATCCCGACGCCATTTGGTGCAGCCCTCTTGGTCGTGCGGAAAAAACGGCGCAGCTTATCGCCGGAGCGAGTGAGCAAGCGATAGAGCCGGAGATTCACGAGGAGCTTCGGGAGATGTCCTTCGGCTATTGGGAAGGGCTTACGATGGCCGAGATAAAGAGACGCTATCCCGGTGAGTTTGAACAATGGCGCAATGGTCCTTTTGATAATATCCCCGAGGGAGGGGAGAGCTCTCTCTCCATAGAAAAAAGATCGAAGCAGATGGCGCAGAAACTATTGGATTCGACCCTGGCTAAGATTTTAGTTGTGGCGCATGGGGGTACGCTGAGGGCTCTGCTGGCCTCGCTGCTCTCCGCTTCCGTTCCTGATTTGATGTGGAAGATGCGCATGGAAAACTGTTCCTTGTCCGCTGTTTCTGTGATGAAAACCCGAATATCCCTTCTCTATCTTAACGATACACATCATCTGCGTGTAAAAAAAGACGATATTTCCGGGATAAACCTTGACGTTTAGAGTTTCGCACGGCGTCTCCTTAGTGTAGAATGGACAGGGATGTGTGCGTCGGATGGGGAGGTGCCCCGCATTGAGTATAGAAAAAGAGGATAAGGCCAAGTCCTTATTATCGTTTGAGCAAGAAGAAGCACTGTGGTTGGATTGTAAAAGAGGGGATGAATCAGCGAGGGATGCTCTGATTCTCACGTATCGTCCCATCGTGTTTTGGCTTGCAAAACAATTTCGCGTTCCCTATCAAACGTATCCGGATCTAATTCAAGAGGGAATGATGGCGTTAATATGTTCCGTCGATCGGTTTGATGTATTCAGGAAGAATCGATTTTCAACTTACGCTTGCTATCGCATTCGGGGGCAGATGGTGAATTTTCTTCAGCGTGTCGAGGGGAGAGCCCCGCATCCTGTCGAAGATGAGTGGCTTGAAAAAGAGAACAACCTTCATCAAGATGAAGATCGAATGGAGTGGATATTGACACTTGAAGAGGGAGTCCGGCAACTTCCGCAGAAAGAGGCGGATGTTGTAGAGGCACTGCTGATTCAAGGCCGAAGCGCACGAGATGTAGCTGCGGAGGGAAATTTGGATATAAGTTACATTTATAAGCTTCAAAAAAAAGCTCTTGCGCGCTTGAAATTGTGGTTTGAATTTGCCGATGCCAAAGCAGAGCTCTGACGTGGGATAACTATTACATCTGTACGACCGCAATCGGGGGTATCGTTTGATGGAAAAGAAGATGAATAGGATTCAACGGTGGTTGGACCGCTGTGTAACTGCTTGTAAATCGGGGGCATGGGGCTCGGCCCTCATGGAAGTGGAATGTTTGGAAGCGGAGATAAAATCCGCACGTGAAGAGATATGGGCAAAGGCAATGATCGCACCCAGTGTCCGGAAGCCGACGTTCAGAGTTTTTTTACGTCATCTGTTTCGTGTTTCAACTGTTACTCTTGCGCTCCTATTCGCTTTGGTGTTGCCTCTTTCTCTCGAATCGGAAAAAAGAGGTGGTTCCTTTAACGCACTGAGTGAAGAGGGGATGTTTACGTGGGTAACGTTGGACGAGGGAAAGATGCTGGAGGCATTACGGAGTGATTTAAGTGAAAATAATCGTGGGCGTGTTGTTGAAATTCCATCGATATTAAATCAGGAGAGAACCGGAGCCAAAGTTATCAATAACGTGGAGTTATCCCTTCCTGCAGTAGAAAAAAAAGCGGGTGAAAAGGTAAGGCTTAAGGGTGATGAAAGAAGCAGTAACGAGGAGGATGTCCCTGTGGATAAGATATTATCGCTTATTCAGGTGGGTCAAAAAGCCATCCGAAGGGTGGAACCCGCAGTGAGAGTTGTGCCGTAGTGCGCAGTATTGTTGGAAGGAGTGAGTTAAGGGTGAAAATCCGTTTTATTTTAGCCGTGGCCCTGGCGTGTATTTTTTCTCTCGGGGGTATGTGTTTTGAACGGGGAGAATTTGTTGCGTTTGCTGCTGAGGATAAGGTTATCACGATGGACGCTGTGTCGGATGATTCCGTACCGCGTATTCTTCAAGGAAAAGAGGGTGTTTCTCCGGATAGACCGCAGTCGGTTTCCGGTGATACAGGTAGACCCCGGTTTGAAGATCGCATGAGCACAGGGTTGAAGATTCTCTCCCTTGATGTTGTGGGGGTTTCAAATGTAGTGCCGGAGCATGTGCTTTCCGCCGTCACTTCCAAAGTGGGGGAATCGATGAATGAGGCTCGTTTGGGGAAAGACGCAGATGCTATTTTTGAACTCGGTTTTTTTGCAAATGTTGATTATAAAATAGTGGATGAAGAAAAAGGCGTTCGCGTTGTCTTTATCGTTGAGGAAAACCCCGTTGTGGAGAGTATCGACTTTACGGGGAATACCGTTTTTTCTTCGGACACGCTGAGGGATCTTTGTTTCACCAAACCCGGGATGGTTTTTAACCGGGTGTTTTTCCGCAATGACTTACAGCGAATCAAGGAAAAATACCAACAAGAGGGGTATGTAATGGCTCGGGTCGCCGATGTTCGTATCGAAGGTCCCGTTGTGAATGTTGTCATCGTTGAACCGAAGATCGGTGAAATCATTATCCAGGGCAATAAAAGGACAAAGATGCATGTCATCGAGCGCCAGGTCAACATTAAAGAGGGCGACCTCTTCAATGCGATCCATCTTAGACATACGTTGGGGCGTCTTCAAGGGCTTGGATATTTTGGTGATGTGAACGTTGGGTTTGAACCCAATGAAGACCCTCAGAAGGTGAATATCGTCTTAACGGTTGAGGAGGCCAAAACGGGGAAAGTGGGTATTTCCATCGGTTATGGCACTCAAAGCGGCTGGGGCGGAGGGTTAAATTATAACGATTCAAACTGGGGAGGCTTAGGGCACAACGTGGGTCTTGGTTTTGAATTGGGGGATCGTGAGCAGTATTGGCTGAGTTATGAACAGCCGTTCATGAGTCCTGAGGTTTTTGCCTGGCGTTTTGGTGCCTATAAGCGCAGTTGGAAAGATTTAACGCGTTATATCGACGGAGAAGATGTGTACCATTACGATGAGGTTAAGAAAGGCGTTTATGCGGGCATAGGGCGAAAGTTCTCCGAAAAGTCAAAGTTAAGCTGGTTTATGACGGCTGATTGGCATGATGTGGAGACGGATACCTTATCCGGGGATATCGCTAATACTATTATCGGCCCTGATGGCAAAGAAATATTTGTTGATGATCAAAACGGGAGAAATTTTTCCCTTGCTCTGACGTTGCAGCGTAATAACCTTGATCCGTATTTGGCCTATAATAAAGGGGACGTTCAGTCAATCCACATTGAAAAAGGATTTGACGGACTGGGTGGAGATTGGGATTATTGGAAATATTGGACGGAAGTCAAGTGGTTCCTCCCGCTTGATTTTCTCTCGAAATATTTGGAGCGTACTATTAAAATCACAGACGTACCTCCCCTCTTTGCTATGCGCTTAAGGGCCGGTACTTCAAGTGGCGGCTACGTCCCTTGGGGTGAGCAGTATGTTGTCGGAGGCGAATCGACGATGCGCGGCCTGAAGGATGAATACTTCCGTGGGAACAGAATGTTTTTGGGGAACTTTGAGTTGCGCATTCCCGTTCAAAAATCGTTTTCCATCGTAGCTTTTTACGACACGGGGAAGGCGTGGAATACGTACATGGGGCAGGATTTTGATCTTGGAGATTTGGAATCATCGTATGGTTTCGGTGTGCGTGTCAAAACGCCCATGGGCAATATGAGGCTTGACTTTGCCCAGGGGTCCGAGGAAAATCGTGTTCACTTTGGTTTCGGCGAGATGTTCTGAGGCCCTAAAATTTTCTCTATGCTTTTTCGGGGCTGTGGCGATATTTTTAGCCACAGCCCTATTGGTTGATGTACCCATGGTTGAGGCTGCCGTGCATGTTGATGGGGTTCCTTCATGGATGGCAGATGCCGCTGAAAGAGGTTTGGATGCAGTGGTTCTTAATATACCTGCGGGGGTAAGTTCTGCTGTAAAGGCGCAGCTGCTGCAGGTGGTAGGAGAAAAACTTTTTATCGGTTATAAGATCAAAAATATCTTGTTTACTCAGGAAAAAATTCATGTTCAGATGGAGCGTTCAACCCCTCTTGTGCCTTGGTCTGTGGAGATCCTTTTGCCTCATCTGGAAGTTCCCGTTGCACAGTGGTTTTCAGAGGATGTGCAGGGGATGGCGCAAAAAGTTGAGGAACTGTTAGCGGGGGTGCCTCTTGAGGCTTTTGCTTGGTGCGATGCAGAGCTTAAAGGGGCAGTGGAACAGCTTTATGAAGAAACGCTCCCGGGATGGCGTATTTCTCTTTTGGTACGAACGAAAGAAGGGAATCCCTCTTTGCAGATTGCGTTTTCTCCGGAACAACCGCTGACCCTTGCGATTGACCCTAAAGTTCGATCTAATTCTCTTCCGACCCTGTTTTATTCAGGCATTCGCGAGGATTTACTGCGCGACTATGCTCCCATTATTGGGCTTCCTGTCAACTGGGTTGAGAGGCATCGGGATGATTTATCTGCGTGGAGCAAAAAGGTACTGTCAAAGCATAGAATTGTTCAACAGGCAAGGATAGAGCCTAAAGTAGAGATTACCCCGGCACCTCTTTCTGCGGTGGATGTAGATCTTGAGAGTCGTCGTTTTACTGTTTGGTTTTGGCTGGCGGCTTATATGGGCAATAGCGATCGTTACCCGGAGGTGGGGTTGCATCTCGGTCGGCGCGCTCAGCTGTTTCCCCATACGGAGATGGAGCTGTATGGAGAGTTTGTGTCTACTGTTAATGATTGGAGTTTGGAATCGCGCTTGGGAGGCCGCTGGTCTCCTTGGGGGGATGTATGGGTAGGGGTGGAATGGGTCAATCCGGGCGATAGTTGGTGGGCGCGTTTTAGTATCGATTCCCGTCCCAGAAAACCGTATTTTTGGGTGCGTTTTAATACGGACAGGGATCTAAACAGCGCGGTTGGCTGGCGCTTTTCGGAACATTTTTCTGTTGAAATGCACTATGATTCCAGAGATCGTGATTATTGGAGTATTCGCGCAATCGCAAATCTATAATGAGGAGGAGGGGCGATTTTGATTATGAATTTACAGGAAGTTGCAGTTTTGTTAAATGGCGTTGTGAAGGGCAATCCACAGCATGAAGTGCATGGTATTTCTGTTCCGGATTCAGCAAGTGTGAATCACCTTTGCGTTGTCTGGGAGCGGAGCATGTTATCCGGGATTGCACTCGATATTCCCCTTCTGACTTTACCGGAATTCTTAATGGAGGGGCGATTGGGCGTTGCTGTTTCGGATCCGCGCGGGGCTCTAATCCCTCTGTTGAAGTGTTTTGATGAGAGACAAGCCTATGAATCAGGCATTGCTCCCAGTTCGGATATTGCCCCCGATTGTGTTCTCGGAGAAGGTATTCATGTAGGGCCTCATTGCATCCTTTCCGATCGGGCGCGTGTGGGAGCGCGTACTGTTTTGCAGGGAAATATTTACGTCGGGCGAGATGTGCTCATCGGAGATGACTGCCGTATTGCTGCGGGGGTTGTTTTGCAGGATGGGGTACGGATTGGCGATAGGGTTATTATTCACGGTAACTCTGTATTAGGGAGCGACGGGTTCGGTTTCATCCGCGATAAAGAGGGGCGGCAAATCCGCATTCCGCAAATAGGAACCGTCGTCATTGAGGATGACGTGGAGATAGGGGCTCATGTTGCCATTGACAGGGCAACCTTTGGCCAAACCCATGTGGGCAGAGGGACAAAAATCGGAAACTATGTTCAGATTGCCCATAACACGCAGATAGGAGAGGATTGCATCTTTGTCGGCTTTATTGCGATGGGGGGAACGGTGAAAATAGGCAATGGCTCTCTCATCGCAGGTATGACAGGTGTTGCCGATCATATTACAATAGCAGAGGGCGTTACAGTCGCCGGGCGATCCGGTGTCACCAAGGATATCCCCGAAAATCAAATCGTTTCCGGCTATCCGGCCCAGGATCATCGCGCAGAGCAGCGTTTACAAGCCCAATTGCGGCGTGTTCCGCAGATGGGGGAACGTCTGAAAGAAGTGGAAAAACGGCTGGAAAAACTGGAAACTATCTCATGAGACAGCGGCAGACTCTTGCGAAAGAACTCTCTTTTTCAGGCGTAGGGCTTCACTCCGGTAAAACAGCACAGGTGCATCTTCTTCCCTGCAAGCGCTCCGGTATCTATTTTCACACATCATCGGGAAAGGGACGTTTGCGAGAGGCTCAGGTTGCAGAAACATCCCGCCTGACGGCTTTGCGTTTCCCCGATGGAAGCGAGGTGCGAACGGTGGAGCATCTTTTGGCTGCTCTATACACTTTGGGTGTCGATGACGCTGAAATCCACCTTGAAGGGGAAGAAATACCGATTCTGGACGGCAGTGCCCATTTGTTTGCGGAGGCGGTACAATCGTGCGGTCTTATCCGGAATGAGGAGATTTTGAAAGAGGAATACCTGATGCTTCCCGTCAGTATTGTTGCCGGCAATAAAAGTATTGTGGCTATGCCATCACGTGAGTTTAGGATAAGCTATATGATTGATTATTCCGGAACTGCGATAGGATTGCAGGCCATGACTTTGGCGATCACTCCGGAGTCTTTCATGAACCGATTATCGCGTGCTCGAACCTTCGGCCTTGAGAGAGAGGTGGGCCAATTGCGTCAGATGGGTCTTGCT
>JAGPAO010000079.1 GCA_018063805.1 Synergistaceae bacterium
GCGACATTTCGATGCTCTTTTTCAATCCTGTGTTCAAAAGAATATGGATGCTGTAATTTCTGGACAACCGATCCGTTATCTCTTCCAGCGTGGCAATCAGTCCCAGGGCAATCCACGGAGGTGAGAGCTGATCGCAGATATTGCGCATCTCTTGAATGGAAAAATCTGCGGCCTCCTGAGCCGCAAGCAAATGTTCCTCCACCTTCTGCGTCTCGGCATGGCTCTTGCGAATACCGCGCAGAGCCAGTTGAACGCGCTGTGCCATAGCGGATACCGCTTGAAGCGCCCCATCGTGTAAATCACTGGCGATCAGGGAGCGCTCGTTCTCCTGCGTCCGCACAATATCCCCCACGTAGTTGCGCTTCAGTTCTTCCTTTTCAACGGCTGCTTCAGCCAGGTCGATAAAAGCAGAGCGAAGATCATCTATTTCAATAATGGGGGTTGCTCCCCCCTGAGGCGAAGGGGTATCTCTGCCAAGCTCCAATCGTTTCATCTCGCCAAGTAAAACCCGCAAGGGAACGACAAACCAGCGCCACAGAGCAAAGAACGCCACCAAAACCAATCCGGCAGTAATAAGAATCAGCGCCGGGTTAATCATCATCGAACGCGTGCGAGAGGAAAAAAGATGATCCCACGATATAGCGGCGACAAAAAAGGAACTGTCTGCAGCACGGATAGCAACCGCATAAGAAGTGCCCTTATCCCGCACTTTCAGCGATTTCCCTAAAACGCCCTTCTCCGTCATCTCTCGAATAGCATCGGTAATCATCGGATCGATATGCGCCCCGGGCGATCCCTTTTTAATCCCCCCATCCTCATTCAATTCGGCGACCCATCCGGGGATTCCCGGTCCGGCGGAAAAAATATCTCCGTGCACCCGGTGCATCATTCGCCCTCGCCCCATTCCGCGCATAGGGGATTGAGGATATCCGGGGAGGTTTCCCCCACTGCCGGAGGCAAGAGTTTCGACCAAATTCTCCGCATAGGACGATGCCATTCTCTGCATCGTTCTCTCCTGCTGAACGAGCGCATACCCTGCGATCATCACAATCAGAATCACCGGCAGGACAACGAGCAAACAGAGAAAGGGGAGCAAGTGGCGCTTCATGAGGGCAGATCCCCCTCTAAAAGCTCGTACAAGAGGATCGTTCCCGCTTTTAAGGAAATAATAAGCGCCTCCGTTTTATTGCGCACACCCAACTTTGAATAAACCGAGGTCAGGTGCGCATGCACCGTGCGCTCTGTAATGTGCAGTCTTTCGGCAACCTCCTTGACGGCAAAGCCTTTGGAGACGTTTAACAGTACTTCCCGTTCGCGAGGAGAAAGCTCCTGCGCCGTTTCCTCCGAGGTATCGTGTCCTAGCGTCGCATCAATATTGGAATCAAGATAAACACCGCCGTTCATGACCCGTTCGATACACTGCGTCAACTCGACGGCCACGGATGACTTCACAATAAACCCCTTTGCCCCTGCTGCCAGAGCCGCTAAAACATACTGCTGTGCATCAAAAGAGGTCAGCATGATCGCCTTTGTCGGTGTGCCGCTGTCCTTTATTCTCCGCGCAAGCTCTATCCCGTCCTGCCCCGGCATACGAATATCCAAAAGAGCAATATCCGGCTGAAACTGCTGAATCAAATTCCAAGCGGAATCCCCATCGGCGGCCTCCCCGACAAGCTGCATCCCCTCTTCCTCCGCAATACAGGCGGCAACCCCTTTGCGTGTTAACGGGTGATCATCAGCCAAGACGATTCTAATGGTCATTTCAAATCCCCCTCTTCTATACATCTATTGTGCTATAAAATCGGCAAATTGGAATTGTAAAGAATACCTAGTGCAAAGATTGTAGTTTACTCCCATGGCAAAAGACATGCTTTTGTCTATACTACTCCCAACGCAACAGAGAAGATAGCAACACACAATACACGGAGGTGCAATTTACAATGAAAAAGTTAGCTCTTGCAACATTATTGGTGGTCGTTTTGGCAACAGGTGCGTTCGCATGGGGCGGACAGGGCGGATACGGAGGCAGACGCGGCGGCGGAATGGGCAGCTGCGGCTTTGGCGGCGGCATGATGGGCGGCTACGGCATGGGACAGGGATACCGCCAAGCAAATGGCACCACTGCCCCCTACACACTGCCGAACGGAACGAAAATTCCTGAGAATATTATCGCGAAGATGAACGAGATGCAGAAAATCAATGTCGATTTGCGCGCTGCAATGTACGGAAATACCATTGACAAGGCAAAAGCAAAAGCGCTGTTCCAGAAACAGCAGACTCTGCGTAACGAACTCAGCAATTGGTTTTTTGAGCAGTATCTCAACTCGCCCCGCTCGTAACGCTCCTATTCTTTGCGGTTAAAACTCAGTGCAAGAGCAGGGTCTCCGGCTTTTGCACTGAGTTTTATCTTGTAAAGAAAAAAACTAAAGAAGAAACGAGGGATACGCGTGAAACAAACACAAAAAATCAGGTTGGGTCTTCTTTTCTTTATCATTCTATTTTTAAGTTGGTTGGGTTACAGACATCAAATAATGGGAGGCGGACCTGCGGGATCCCCTACGGTCGATGCGCTCTGCCCCTTCGGCGGGTTAGAAGGATTGCGTTCCTTCATAACGGATGGTTCATGGCTCAGGCGACTCGCCCCCAGCTCTTTAATCCTATTCGGCGGCACAATACTCGCGACACTATTTGCCGGAAGAATTTTTTGCGGCTGGCTCTGCCCCCTGGGCGGTCTTTATGAATTCGCCAATATGGGTGCACGAAAGATGGGAATAAAACAATTCCACGTACCCGCTCCGGTGGATCGTTTTTTACGCTTTTTCAAGTACATCGTTCTTTTGGCCGCCACAGCTCTAACATGGAAAACAGGCGTTTTGGTGATTCGCGATTACGATCCCTGGGCTGCGTTCATGCATTTAAGCGCGCTGTCAACCGAAGCCGGGATCGGGCTTGGCGTCCTTATTGTAACGCTGATTCTCGGGCTCTTTATCGAACGGTTTTGGTGCCGCTACCTATGCCCTCTGGGTGCCGCTTTGGCGCTGCTTTCTCCCTTTTCCTTTGTCAAAATACGCCGTAACGAAGAAAGCTGTATTCACTGCCGCGACTGCGATGAAACCTGCCCTGTGGAAATTTCACCGGAAGCTGTAACCATTGTCAAGGACAGAGAGTGCTTGGCCTGCGGAAAATGCGCGGATGCCTGCCCCGTGGAAAAAACGCTGTTCTTCGGCACCGCGCAGAAACAATACAAAACACTTGCCATTGCCCTCATCGGTATCGCCCTGTTTGTAAGCGTCATCCCCGTTGCGAAGGGATTCGGCGTTTGGAAAACATTTGCCGTCCCCAACCTGAGCAGCAGCTCAACCAATCCGGCGGATAAAATATACGGATGGATGACGATCACTCAAGTGGCAGAAACGATCAATCTGTCAACGGAGGAAACGTTAAAAGCCGCGCAGTTGCCGGAGGATACCTCTTTATCCACGCCGATTAAAAAAATGGATGGGGTGGATGACGAAAAAGTCCGGGAACTTCTGGCGGAATATCTGCGGGGAAAGAAAAAAAAGAAAGAATAAAAAACGTTCTGTGGCTATACGCATAACCGTTTAGGGTGCTTCTCGTACAAGAGAAGCACCTTTTTTTTGCATTTATTGAGATCATCATCTGATTGACAATCAATACATTTAACTGTATCTTGTTAAAGCGCGAATATTGAGACAGTATAGCAGAAGAATAATCGGCACCCACTTGATTCGCACTACTTTAGGGGGAGATCATGTGAAGGAACGTATTCTGTGGCTTTGGGATCACTTAGAGGAGGCAGGGGCAGCACTTCTCTTAGGGATAATGGTTTCCGTTGCATTCATCAATGTTTTAACCCGCTATCTCATCTCTTTTTCCATGGCTTTTACCGAAGAATTAACCGTTTATTTGTTTGTATGGGGAACACTGCTCGGAGCCTCGCTGGCTTTTCGGCAGGGAGCCAACATGATGGTTGCCGTTCTTTACAATCGATTTCCGAAAGCGGGAAGAAAGGTTTTATATCTTATCTCAGCCGCATTGAGCCTCTTCTTCTTCGTTATTCTCGGCTACTACGGCTACATTCAAGTACGCGACGAAATGGAACTGGGCGTAATGACCGAATCAATGCACCTTCCGCTGTGGTACTTTTCAGCCTCCATCCCAATAGGAGCGGCTCTCATTCTCATAAGGATTTTTTTCAAAACGATCTCCGACATTAAAGCTAAAAAATATTAGGGGGATACAACAATGGAGACCACTTCTATTTTCAGCAATACGACTTTATGGACCATTCTGTTCTTTCTCATTCCCACGGCATTCGGCGTTCCCATCGCAATCAGTATGGGTACCGCTGCCGTCGCCATTGCTTGGATGTGCGACCTCGGTGTTCAAATGATCTCCTTCAACTTTTTTGCCAACATAGCGAAATTCCCGCTTCTGGCCATTCCGTTTTTCATTCTTGCAGGAATGATCATGGAGAAATCAGGCATTGCCACACGATTGATCACCTTTATCAAAGAGTGCGTGGGAGCCATGACGGGAGGTTTTGCCATTGCGGCAGTGGCAGTTGCCACCTTTTGGGGTGCACTCTCCGGATCCGGCCCTGCCACGGTCGCGGCTCTGGGCGTCATCCTCATTCCGGGAATGGAAAAAACGGGGTACGATAAGGCATTCTCCACGGCGACCGTCGCCGTTTCTTCGGGGCTGGCGATTATCATCCCCCCCAGTATCGGTTTTATTATCTACGCCATGCTCACCGGCTGTTCGGTCGGAGCTATTTTCGCTGCGGGTATCATCCCAGGCATTGTCATGGCAGTCTGCCTGATGACGAGTGTTTGGCTCACCAGCCGCAAACACGGCTGGAAAGGAGAACCGCGTTCGGGAAATTTTTTTAAGGCATTTAAGGAGGCCGGTTGGGCACTGTTTTCTCCCGTCATCATCCTAGGGGGAATCTATGGCGGCATCTTTACGCCGACGGAGGCGGCGGCAGTCGCGGTGTTCTACGGACTTTTTGTCGGCGTCTTCATTTACAAGGAAATTACGTGGAAAGTACTCTACGATGTCTTAGCAACGTCCGCCGCAGCTTCCGGAGTCGTCATGCTCTTAGTCACATGCGGCGGGCTCTATGCCTGGACAGCAACTACAGTCGGGATGATTGACAAAATGGGACAGATCATTCTGGGTATTTCCAATCAATCCATCATCGTCCTGCTGACGCTCAACGTTGTCCTCTTTGTCATGGGAATGATCGTGGACGGAGTCTCCCTCTATTACGTCTTTACCCCGCTGCTCTGGCCGATCATTCAGCACTTCGGATGGGATCCCGTCTGGTTTGGAGTCATGATGACGATGAACATCGCCTTGGGCGCTGTGACTCCTCCCGTTGCCGGCAATCTGTTTGTTGCCTCCAGAATTGCGGGGCTGACGATGGAGGATTTAATGCCTTGGCTTCCCTCTTTGATTGTCGCGTCCGTTATCGCACTGGCTCTTGTCGTCGGATTTCCGCAACTGTCGCTCTTCTTGCCCAAATTATGGGGTCTTATGTAGTTTTATACCGTCAAGGGGTTACACCCCCTCACGAGGGGCATTCGATAAAGGGAGGTTATTTTATGCGCAAAGGATTCTGTTTCTTGCTTCTTTTTATGTTTTCGTTGTTAACGGTGCAACCAAGCTATGCGGAAAAGTTTAAGCCTGAGTATAAGATGCACGTGAATGTCAGTGAAAACACCGCTTGGGGACAGGCGGCTCTGATGTTTGCAAATCGAGTCAAGGAACTCAGCGGCGGAAAAATGAATATTAAAATCTACTGGTCCGCCCAGCTGATTGCGGGCAAACAGGCCAGCGAATCCATGTTCATCCGCAACGGAACCATCGATTTCACCCTTTCGGGGACGAGCAACTATGCCAGCGTTATTCCCGCTATGGAGCTGACAAATCTTCCTTTTTTCATCTCCTCGCACAAGGACAAATTCAAAGCTTTTGATGCGCTCATCTTCGGAAAAACAGCGAAAGCCCTTGAGAAACAGGCTCGCGATAAAGCGGGGGTCATGATCCTGAATTGGACGGAGAACGGGTTCAGAGAGCTGCACTACGGAGCAAAACGCAAACCGATCCTCACCCCGGCGGATATGAAAAATATAAAAATACGCTACGTCTCCTCCTTGCTCTACCAAGATACCTTCCAGGCCTTACAGGCCAACCCGATGGTCATCAACTGGAACGAGGCCATTCAGGCCTACCAACAGGGCTTAGTGGATGCAGGAGAAAACGCCTACTCCATTATCATCAATTACAAAGTCTATGAATTCCACAAACAAATGACCGAGTGGAGTTATGCCGTTCCCGCCATGTTCTTTGCGACCAGCGTGAAAATGTGGGACAACTTCGAACCCGGAACGCAAAAAATCCTAAAACAGGCCAGCAAAGAAGCAGGCGATTGGCTGCGTGCCGTTTCCAGAGTCGGACTTGACGATGGCTGGGGCGAAAAATACTTGAAATCCGTCAAAAAATTTCCGCCCGATCCGGCCATCGCTCCCGAGGATCCCATTAAGTTCCTCAAATCAAAGGGTGTCACCATTCATCGCCTTACCCCGGAGCAAATCAAACCCTTTAGAGCCGTGATGAAGCCGGTCTACGATAAGTGGGTTCCGAAAATCGGAAAAGAATTAGTCGACCAAGCGGAAAAAGAAATGGCGGCAGCGGATAAAAAGTAAGGAGTGAGCGTGAGTGCAGCTTGAGAAGATTTCAGACTGGATGGAACAAGCGGGAGTCCCGGGCAGAGACCCATTGGACTGCCCCACCAGTACCAAACGCTTTTCCGATGGAACCTGGTATCGGCACGAACTCTCCGCAATAGAACATGTGCGGGTTTTAGAAGCGCTCGTGGATGAATCGGAAAAACGCAACACGCCGATTCATCGGGTTAATGCCTTTTTTCAAGGGGGTATTCTCTACGATAAAAGCGAGATTCGCGATTACGCACAACTAGCGGCGGAAAAAGGCATCGAAGTGATGGCCTGCCCCGGCCCCAGAGTCTGGTGGGATATAGGACGGCAAATTGTTACGTCAGAGGGCGCGCGCTGCGGCAACTACTCCCGCGGCAGCAACGAAATCCGTAAAGTTATCGCCGACATCCTCCGTCTTTATGACTGCGGAATGCGCGGTTTTTTGCTGATCGATGACGGCTTGCTCGACTTAATCCGCACGCTTCAAGAACAGAGGCACGTTCCCAAGGATATCTATCTGAAGATATCCGCCAGTGCATCCCCTAACCACCCTTCGGCGGCGCGTTTGATGGAAAAATTGGGGGCCGGTTCCATTAATCCGGGAACGGATTTGACGCTCCCAATCCTGGCCGGATTGCGCGCATCGGTGAATATCCCGCTTGATATTTACCTCTTCTGCCCTCTTTCCATGGGCGGGATCAACCGAATGTACGATGCCCATGACCTCGCCCGAGTCTGCGCGCCGGTCTACTTTCGCATGGATCCTGCTCCGGAGCTGACCTTTGGGTTTAATCAGCCTTGGGCCAATGATGAGCAGTACATCCAACTGGCGCGCAAAAAAGTAAAATATGCCGCTATTGTCAACGAGCTAATCGCCGAAAACACACCGGAAATTACCTTCTCCAAGGTAAAAGGAACATCCGCAGCGGTTCCCGTCGCGCCAAACTAAAATACCAAATGGGAAGAGATATAAATCTCTTCCCATTTACCCCATGAAAAACCTCAGGAATGCCACCGCAGCACTCCCCATAACCACCGTGCAAAAAAGGCTCTTCGTCTTCCATGCTGTTATAAAAGATAAAAAAGCCGCAGGAAGATATACATTAGATGCGAACGGCATCAACACCGCAGGGGATTGGCTTCTATCCAGCAATAATTCCGAAAACAGCAGTGCCGAAAGGATTGCCGGAGCAATGAGCGCCAACCAACGATCCACAAGAGGGGACAATCTGCGATCCGAGAGCAGCCAAATGGGAAGGACACGCGGAATTACCGTCACTAAAGTCATACCGGCGACAAGAAAAAAGGCTTCTCTACCCAACGCGCTTCACCTCCCTCACACAGGCTCCTGCCGTCGCACCCGCCAGCGCACCCGCAAAAACAGCCCATGCGCCAAGCCCTAAACAATAGAGCAACACAGCGCTCCCGCCGCCGAAAAGAGCTGCAACAACAGCTGAGCGATGCGTGCAAATGGGCAGCAACAACCCTATAAACATTGCCGGCAGCGCAAAATCCAACCCCAAAACCTCCGGTTTTGCGATCAAAGAACCGAGAAAAAAGCCAAGGACACCGCTTATCACCCAAGCACTGTACGCCGTTGCATTAAGAGCGATCGCCTCTATAGGATGGATGAGATTGCGGTCAAAACGAGCGGAGTGCATGGCAAAGGACTCATCCGTCAGCATAGTCCCAAAGGCAAAACGCTGCCATTTTTTCCAAGAAGCCAAATAGGGAGCCATGGAAGCGGACATTAAAAGATGGCGAAAATTAACGATAAAGGTCGTACTGATAATCACAATGGGCGCCACTCCGCCGGATAACATGGAGACGGCCATGAATTGAGAAGCTCCGGCAAAGACAAAAAAGGAGAGGGAAAAGGTCATCGCTATGCCGAGCCCTGCCTGTTGCGCGAGCAAACCATAGGCCATCCCAATAGGAACATACCCCAACACAATGGGAAAAGCCGCCTTAATTCCATTTTTCACGAAGGGAAAAGAGCGCATCCGCAATACCTCCCAAAGAAGAGGGGCACAACGCCAAAAGCGTTGCACCCCTCTTGGTTCATTCACAAAATCAGCCCACTATAAAACGGCGTAATCGGAATCCTTGCCGTCACAGATAAACATATGGCCGGGTGCGTGCGTAATGGCGAAGGGCGGCTTGGAATTCATCAAAGCCGCCTGAGGCGTCACGCCGCAGGCCCAAAAAACGGGCAGTTCATCCTTGCGAATTTCCACCGGATCACCGAAATTGGGTTTGTTAATATCCGTTATCCCAATTTGCGAGGGGTCTCCGATATGGATGGGCGCCCCATGAACAGCGGGGAAGCGTCCTGTGCACAAAACCGCCCTCGGAATTTTAGAGTAGTGAACGGGGCGCATACTGACAACCATGGGGCCGGATAGCCTCCCCGCGGGTGTGCAGGGAATATTGGTGATGAACATGGGGACGTTACAGCCGCAATTCAT
>JAGPAO010000080.1 GCA_018063805.1 Synergistaceae bacterium
GAATTAACCAACGCCATCAAACAAAATCCCTTTTCCATCGTTCTCTTTGACGAGGTCGAAAAGGCGAACCCCAAAATATTGGACATCTTCCTCCAAATTCTGGACGATGGGCGTCTCACCTCCGGAAGAGGGGAAACCGTTTACTTCTCCGAAAGCGTCATCGTTTTCACCAGTAATTTAGGGATGTTTGAAAAATTGCCGGACGGAACCAAGCGGCAACGGATCACCCCCGACATGCCCTACTTGGAAATAAAGGAGAAGATCAACGGTGCCATTGAGGATTTCTTTAAATTCCAGATCAATCGACCGGAGATACTCAACCGCATCGGCAAGAACATCGCCGTCTTTGATTTTATCCGCGAGGAGACGGCGGAGAAAATCATGAAAAAAATGCTGGGCAATCTGCTCTTTCGCTTAAAGGATAGCCACAACATCCATCTTAAATTTACAGGGGATGCCTACCGGCAGCTCGTCGAATTGGTCTGCTCCGATCTTTCCATGGGAGGCAGAGGTATCGGAAGCAACCTTGAGTCTCTTTTTATGAACCCCTTATCCCGAAAGCTATGCGAGCTGACCATCGATATCAATCCAAATGAAAAAAAAGAGACCTCCTATGTCCTCTTCGGCCTGTGCCAAAACGACGAGGGGTGGGAGCTTGATCTCCGCCCGGAAGAGCATCATGCCTAGCGATTCGATCCTCGTTCATTTGCTCCACTACCCTATCCGCACCCTCGGGCCGGGCACGCGAGTGGGGCTCTGGCTGCAGGGGTGCCATCGGCACTGTAACGGTTGTATTGCCCCCAAAACGTGGGATTTCAGAGAGGACAGAGCCGTCCCCTTGTCTCAATTAATCCCCTCTATCTGCACTTTTTGGGAAAATGGGGAAAAAAAGCCGGATGGATTGACCATTTCTGGGGGTGAGCCAATTGATCAATATGAACCTTTGTGCCTCCTCCTGAGTGGACTTCGAGCACGAGGCCTCTGTGACGTTTTGCTCTACACCGGCTATCGGCTCGATGAAATACAGCATCATTACCCCAAAATACTGCCTCTGCTCACAGCTATCGTGGACTCCCCCTTTGAACAGGACAACCCCTCCTCTGCGGTGTGGCGCGGATCACACAATCAAAACCTGTTTGTGCTTGACCCAAGCTATGAAGAGCGCTATCAAAAGTGGAGGGGAAAAGACAAGAGAACGTTGCAGTTGATACAAGGTGAAGATAGAGAATACCATCTCATTGGAATCCCTCATCAAGAGGATGTTCCTATGCTTCTGGATAAACTATGCCATCATTCACAGACAGGGAGGTAGTTTCACGTGGAACTTGTTAAAATTTGTCCCGCCTGTCATGCGGAAAACCATATCTCTGAGGTTATGTGCCGCTGCATGGCGGATATATCCTCCGTCCCACCCACTCCAAAGAAAGGGAAGGAAATCGCTTCAGCGGAGAAGGACGGATTAGAGCTTCGCTGTAAGAATAGCGGAGAGACCCTCATCATTCGTGACGGAGAAGAACTGGGGCGAGACGGAGGGGAGGAATCTTTTTTCACCCCATTTCCCACCGTTTCGAGGCACCACGCACGCATTACAAACAGCCAAAATCTGTGGCAAATAGAGGATTTAAATTCCACGAACGGAACATGGATCAACGGAGTACGTCTCCAACCAAAAACCTTATCCCCTCTCAAAAATGGGGATATCCTACAGTTGTCAAAATCATGCTCTCTTGAGGTGCGGCTATGATTGCAACCTACATGACCCACAAAGGGAGTGTGCGCGAAGACAACCAGGACAGGCTGCAAATGGGACCCTGCGTTATCGCTACAGACACGCAACAACCGATGCGTATATCTTTGGAAAAATACCCGCTGCTTGTCTCGGTCATTGATGGAATGGGCGGATACCGAGGAGGGGCAAAAGCCGCTCAAATCCTTGCGGCACTTTTATCGGACATCTCCCGCTTGCTACCGGATGCCTCGGCTGAACAAGATGCCGATTTAATAGAAGAAGCACTGCGCAAAGCCGCGGCGATGATGAGGAATGAGGCGTTCGATGATCCTCAGTTAAAAGACATGGGGGCGACGGTCGCCGGATTAGTTCTGCGAGAAAAAAGCGTCCTCGCCTTCAACTGTGGTGATTGCAGAGCTTATCGTTTTACATTCGGATATTTGGAGAAACTCACCCATGATCACTCTGTCGTCCAGCGGTTATGCGATGAAGGCGAGATTACAGAAGAAGAAATGCGCCATCATGCAAACAAAAACATTGTGCTCTCTGCCATCTCGGCCGCAGAGGATGAGACTTTTAGTTTATACACAAAAGTGCTATCCCGCTGCGATACAGATGCATTTTTTCTCTGCAGCGATGGGGTGTGGGAAATGCTGGAGACGAAGCAGCTGGAGACGTTTCTTTCCCTCGGGGGCGAAGAAGGAAGCTCTAAGATAGCCGACGCGTTATTTACGGCGCAGTGCCGCGACAACATCAGTTTTATTCATCTGGCCCCTTAGTCTTTTTAAAAGAAATTTCACGGAAACAGCCCCCAAAAGAGCACCGATGACACTGCTCATGAAAAAAGATAGGGCGAAAAAGGAGTACCCAAAGCTCTTTCCAAGAAAGGGGGCGACGACCACAGCAGCCGTTGCCGCACCTAAAAGAGTGGTGCCCATCGGCTCCGCCAAAGCGGAGAAAAGCACCCTCTTATCGGATAAATAGCGCGCACTCAATCCGACAAAAAGCGCCCCAAAGAGACTTCCCGGAAAGGCAAACAACGTCCCCGTTCCCATTGCGTTACGCACCAGAGAGGCCACGAAAGCACTCATGACAGCCCAGAATGGCCCCAAAAGAATTCCGGTAACCACATTCATCGCGTGTTGGATGGGGTAACAGCGCACAGGCCCCACGGGAAAGGATAGGCCGGATAGAGCCACAGCTACGGCAGTAAAGGCGGCGGATAAAACCATGGGCTGTAACGATATGCGCCTCATTACAGCGGGGGGAGACTAAAAAGAATTTTTTGAGCCACATCATAAGGATCTGCAGCATGCGTCAGCTCATATCCCACTGCCGCCCCGGCTATTTTGATTCCGTAAAGCAAGGGGATATTCTGATGCGTAATCCCGCCTATCGCAACACAGGGAAGAGAACACCCTTCTGCCACAGATCGAATCCCCTCCGGGCCAATAAGTGCAGCATCCTGCTTCGTTCGCGTTGCAAAAGCAGCTCCGCTGCCTACATAATCTGCTCCCCACTCCTCAGCCTTTCGCGCAAGCCTCCCTGTTTTTGCAGAAGCGCCAATGATAAAAGAGGGAGGGAGAAGGGATCGCGCTTTAGCAACGTTTAAATCCCCCTGGCCAAGATGCACACCGGACGCACCCGATGCAAGCGCAATATCAATGGAGTCATTCACAAAAAAAAGAGCGCCGTACTGTTGGCATAAAACGCTAAAACCCTGAGCTATCGGAAGAATTTGCTGCGCCGTATAGGGAGGCTTCATGCGAAGTTGCACCGCCCGACACCCCGCATCCAAAAGGGCTTGCAGCCTAACGAGGGGGCTCATTTGGCGTGTCTCTCCGTCCGCAATATAATACAGTCTTAATTTTGCCCTAAGTTCGTTAGAATCCATCCCCATCACTCCCCTCCGACAAAGAAACCATCGCATCGATAAAATACGCCTTAAAGCTTCCCGGCTTTTCGCTTTTCTTTGCAGCCTCAACCGCAGCGCAGTTAAACAACGTTATCGCATTTTTTGCAGCGGTCATAGGGCTGCAAACGGCAAGCAACAGCCCCATCACACTGCCGAGAGCGCAACCACTACCGCTGATTCGCCCCAAAACAGGCGTTCCCCCTTTCAAAACAGCAACTTCCGATCCATCACTGATACAGTCCGCCTCTCCCGTTGCCGCACACACACAGGAAAATCGCTTAGCCACAACAGAAACGGCTTCATGAATGACATCGATAGAACTGCTTCCGTCCACGCCGCAAACATCCCCCTCCATTCCCGCAAGCAAAGCAATCTCGCCTCCATTACCACGGATAATGGAAAAAGAGTACTCCTTAAGCAGGGAATCGATTATTTCGCTGCGAATAGGCGTAAAACCGTACCCGACGGGATCCAACACAACGGGGATGCCCCTCAATTGAGCTACATCAAGTGCCCTTCGGTAGCGCAAAGAAGAATCAGCATCCGGCGCCCCTATATTGATAAGAAGAGCATCCGCGCGTGCCGCGATCGCTCCCACCTCTTCCGGATGAAGGGACATCATACAGCGCCCCCCAAGGGCGTTGATCACGTCCGCCTGAAAAGAGGCGGAGATGGCATTCGTCAAATGCTGCACGAATGGACGCCGTTCACGCACACAAACCCAGTCGGAAAAGCCGGCACTATTCATCGATAAAAATGGCGGGAACGGGATCAATCCAGTGTCCCCTGACTGCGTGCCCGAGAGAACCGGCTCCCGCTCCCGGTTGAAAACCGTTTTGCATCGCTCCTCGCAAGTAAGCTCTCGCTCTATTTACAGCTAACAACATATCCGCTCCGGCAGAGAGTTCGGCAGCAATAGCCGCGCTTAGAGTACACCCTGTGCCATGGTTGTTTTTTGTGTCCAACCGATCGGCAGTGAAGCGGTGAATTTCCCCTTCCCAATAAAGAACATCCACCATCCGGTCGATATCCTTTGGAAGATGTCCCCCCTTAACCAGCACCCCTCTGCAACCAAGACGGCACAACGCCACCGCAGCCTTCTCCATATCCTCAGCTGTTTTGATGCTGTGCTCTCTCAACCCAAGCAAACGCTCTGCTTCCGGCAAATTCGGCGTAATGAGAGAAGCAAGGGGAATAAGGGTACGAGCTATTCCGTCCTCAGTATCGGGTGTCGTCAAACGATCACCGCTCTGCGCAACCATAACCGGATCCACCACAAGCCATTTCACACAAAGACGCATCAGCGTTTTTGCCACCATCCGCACCGTCTCAACATCCCCAAGCATTCCCGTTTTAAAAGCTCCGATGGAAAAATCACTCGCAACACGGTCAATTTGCCCACATACGATATCCGGGGAAATTTTCTGAATATCGGTGACACCGACCGAATTTTGAACCGTTACCGCAGCAATCGCCGAGGTTCCAAAAACACGCAAGGCAGCAAACGTTTTTAAATCCGCTTGAATACCTGCTCCACCACCGGAATCACTCCCGGCGATCGTCATCGCAATTCCGCGATATAACACAAGAACTCCTCCCTTTAAAAGCAACAAAAAAAGACTCGCCGACGCGAGTCTCCCACATAGTTATGGCCTCGCTTCCTGCGCCAGCATTATCTGGATCAGGTTTTGGGGTCGAAGACACATCTTCCTCTCAGCCGTAGCTCCCCCGGAGAATTTTATATAAATACGCACTGTATTTTATGGCGTTAAAGAGATGCGTGTCAAGGCGCAATAAATAGTCAATCGAACAGCACAAAACGGCGTAGTTGATCAGTATTGATCAACTACTATGTACTCATAAATGATAAACAGATTCATTCGTCTCAGGGGGATAACACGGTATTTAAAGCTGGCACAATAATCAAGGGGAAACAACAAAAAACAGGAGTTACCAATAAAAATGATATAATGAAAAGGGATATTACCCATTATTAAAAGCATTTTTGGTAAATATAAAAATTCAGAAACACCGAAATCATTCAACACAAAAAACAGAAGCAACATCAGGAGGGCTAAAACTAATGAAAAATTATTTATTGAATAAAACCTCAACAAAGGCACTTGTGTTATCCCTTTTAATCATCGGCTCCGTCTTAACGCTCCTGGGGGTTCTTCCAGCTCCGGGTGACGGACAACGCGATCTCGTCCTCCGATCCTTCTCCCCTCAAGGGTTAGTCCCCGGAAAGACGGAGATAAAGTTAGTTTTTTCCAAACCGGTCGTTCTGGAAAAAGAAACGGGGGTATTCCTCTCAGAGGACATCCTCCCCCTTCGCATAACGCCTCATTTAAAGGGCAGAGGAAAGTGGGTCAATACATCAACGTTCATCTATACCCCTACCGGAGGGATCATAGCTCCCGCTACGCTGTATCGTGTCTCTATAAAAGGCGTGCGGGATATCAATGGAAAAGCATTGAGTGGCAAGCCAACCTTTGAGTTTCATTCACCCAGGTTAGAGTTCAAGGGAATCCGTCAGGTAGATTTCAATTTATCGCAACAGCGCGTGGAATACGAACTTGAGTTTTCCTTGCCCGTCTCCCCATTTCGCCTAAAGGGCTTCTTGGAATTCAGAAACCATAGGCAAGAATTACTTGCCTACACCCCATCCAACGGGCCTCCTTCTAACAAAGCACGCGTCTCCCTCTCAGCAGCCAACAATGAGACGATCACAATGAGCATCGCAGAGGGATTGACCTCTGAGGCTGGGCCTCTTGGATTAGAGAAAAAAGTCCAAACATCTCTAAAAACCTCCTTAAAAATGATGATTCAAGAAATCCTTCCCTTTGTCGGTTTAGACAGCGGGCAAGTGTTGATACGCACTTCTGCTCCGGTAGATATCAAAACCGCCTCTAGTTTTATAGAGCTACGCCCCTCTTTGCCGTTCACACTTGAGCCTGCAGAGGAGGGGGTTTTAATTCTGGGAGCTTTTAATCCACGAGATCGCTTAACCGTAAAAATCCTCAAGGGTTTTCCCTCTTTGGGCGGAGGTACCCTGCAGGAAGACTGGGAACAATCTTTCATTTTTCCCGATCGCTCGACTAGCGTTCGATTTGCGAGCAGGGGACGCATTCTTTCGCCCAAAGGAAATTTAATGATCCCCATAGAAATTGTTAACTCGGAATCACTCAACATTAACGTCTGGCGGTTGTTTGAAAATAACATCCCTCTGGCCATGCGCAGCAAATGGGCTTCTTTCCCGAGCGATTTAGCAGAACTGATCACCACGAAAAGTTACCGGGTTCAAGGCAAACCGAATGAAGTCGTCCGCCGCTCCCTTAATTTAAAACCGATTATAGGAGAGAGAAAGGGTGTCTTTCTGGTAACAGCAGAATCAGAGACAAACAACTACAGGCAATACGACTCCGGCAACCAAACGATCAACATTACGGATCTAGGCTTGACGGGCAAAATAACCTCAACAGGGGCACTATTTTGGGTAAACTCAGTGGCTACAGGAAAACCGATAGCAGGAGCAAAAGTCTCCCTTTGGTCCAACAGCAATCAGCTACTCGCAGAGGGAAGTACAAACGCAAAAGGCATCTGCCAGATTGATCAAAAAGAACCATGGGATCCAAAATCCCCCCCTGTCATTGCTACCGTAAGCGCCAAGGATGATATCTCTTTTGTCCGATTGGATGAAAGCCTATGGAACTACTCCAATTTTGATATCACCGGACGCCCCTATAATCGCCAAAGTTACGAGGCTTTTTGCTTTACGCCTCGAAACATCTATCGTCCCGGGGAAAAAGTTTCCTTCAGCATCCTCGTGAGAGATGGCAACTTAAATCCCCCCACCCCCTTTCCCTTAACACTACGAACCTCTTCTTCCATGGGGAAAGAATGGGCTAAAAAAACTCTATTGCTCTCCAAAGAGGGGGGGGCGCAGCACAGCTTAACACTGCCCAATTCCGCACCGACAGGTACATGGAGGGCAGAAATATTATTACCCGGAAATAATGTCCCCATCGGCAGCGTCCGCTTTTACGTCGAGGATTTCGCTCCTCCTCGGATCGCCATTACATCCTCATCCAAAAAGCAGAATTTAATGGCGGGAGAAACAGGTACGCTTGCATTCAACGCGCGCTATCTCTTTGACGCTCCGGCGGCAGAGCTCCCCTATGAGGTGATGTTCTCTCTCTTTCCTCGCAACTACACACACCCCAAGTGGAAAAACTTTACGTTTGGAGACGCTCAGCTGCAAATCGAGAATGAATCCACTCTCATCGCCAGTGGCACCCTATCCGAGCAAGGAAACGGGGAGGCAATGATAAAAACAAAAAACTGGAGGCCTCCTTCAATGCTGGAGCTGCAACTACGCATAGGGGTCATGGAGGATGGCGGAAGATGGGTCTATAAAACACATGTTATTCCATACTACCCCACAGCAACAATGGTTGGCATCGAATCCCCATCGGGAGTTCCGTCGATTGGGAAAAAAACACCCTTTCGCGTTGTCTCGGTCAACCCGGATGGAAGCCCATCAAAAGGAGTCGCACTTCAGGCCGTTTTATCAAAAATCATCTACCGAACACTCCTTTCTGAAAAGGAGGATGGTGTCCAGAGCCGTGTCCAATCAGAGTTTATAGAAATAGAGCGGCGTGAAATTCCGCTCAAACAAGGCGTGGGTGCCATCGATTTAAACATTCAACGAGGAGGCCAATACATCCTTCACGTTACCGATCCATTAGGAGGGGGTACAGCCTCAACGCAATTTTATGTGTACGACCCCAATTGGGTTTCCGATTCTGAGGAAGGAGATATGTTACCCAATCGATTGGAAATCGTCCTGAATAATTTCAGATACAAAATAGGGGATACAGTTACGGCAAAAATAACACCCCCCTATGCGGGATCTGTTTTGTTTACCGTGGAAACGGATAAAATCATCCATCAGGAGGTGCGGCAGGTAACGAACGCATCCGTGGAGTTTTCATTTAAAGTCGGCGAAGACATGCGCCCCAATGCGTGGGTAACCGCAACCCTTATTCGCCCTGTTGCACCGGAACCCATTTGGAGCAGTCATCGAGCCTTTGGGGTCGTTGCGCTTGATATTGACAACACACCTAACCGTCTAGACGTAACGGTGGAATCAGCGCCCAAGCTAACCCCCTCTGCAAAAAACCATTTTTCCATTACGTTAAAAGACTCACGTGGGCGACTAAGCGGAGGAGCGGTCACGCTGATGCTGGTTGACGAGGGAATTCATTCCCTGACGAACTATCAATCGCCAAATCCATGGGAATACTTTACCGCCCGCAGAGGCCTTGGAGTAGGTTTTTACGATATCTACGATGCGTTACTCCCCATCGAATCGCTAAAAACTCCGCGTCTCCATCCTGGAGGTGACGCCCCTAACCAGGCCGAAGCGGATGCAAAGAACCTCTCGCCCATCCATGCAAACCGTTTCAAAAACCTGACGTTACTAAAAACAGTCTCCGTCGGGCGCAGCGGAAAAGCAGAGTTCA
>JAGPAO010000219.1 GCA_018063805.1 Synergistaceae bacterium
ATACAAAACGCCCCCGTTAACTTCCGCACCGTAATCGCGTAACCATCTCCATCCCAAAGAACAGCATTCCAGATGGAGGACATCATTTTTAATCCGAATTCCTCCGCTTGGCGAGCGTATTTAAAGCTACTCAGCCGTGCATCCAATTCTTCTTGAAAGCTGTAGAGCATTAAAAGATGCTGCTGCTCTCCTATCGAGTAATTCCTGCTAAACTCGGATAAAACCTTCTCAATTGCAGCGATAGCCTCATCCAGATTGCCCCTGATTTCTCCGTTTGACTGTTCCCGCTTGTTTTTCAAGTTTTGTAGTGCCATGCTGAAATTGCTTCGGAGCAAAAACTCGCGATGCTCCCGCGACGCGTTGCCCTCTTCTATCAATTTACCTATTTTTTCTCGTGCCTGCCAGATCTGGTCTCCATTTATTTTACCGTTATATAAATCAAAACGCGCCTGCCACAGTTCTTTTTCACCCTGCAATTCGTCCAGAGCGGTCGTCTGCATCTTGTACCATGTCTCATAGCAGACGTATTCAACATAAGATAGCGCCAATCTTGAATGCATGACGGAGTTGTCCGATTGAGGCACGATCTCCTTGTTGTCCATATCTTTAAAAGAATCCCTTTCCTTAAGGTACGCGGACTCCGCTTTCTGATGTTGTGCATAAAGGAGCCTCTCCTGCCGCTGTTGATCGGCTTCCTGCACGGATAGTTTTTTCATGATTCCTTCAAGCTCAGCATGGTTAAACTGTATCCCTTTGCGAACCTTGGAGAGCTCCTCTTTACGAAGTGCTAAAGTAGCAAAATCACGACGCAACTCATCAACGCAGACGTGAAAACCCAAGACATCACTGGCAAAATCAATTTCCTGCAACTCAACGGAGAGTTTGCCCTGCTCCGAAACAGAGAGAGTCAAGCGCTCTCGGCTCTCCTTGAGATCCTTTAATCCTTTACCGCAGATCGTATTGAGCTGCAGAGCTAATATATACCCCCCCTTAGCGTCCATAAAAGTTTTATGGACGCTAAAACGCAGAGCATCATAAACCGCCACATTGTAGGGAGGCGAAGACGATGGGGCAGAACTATGCGGCTCACCGGCAATTACGGCCTTTACAGTCGTTTTATAATTCTTATAATAGACAAGCAGAGTTTCAAGTGCCTCCGCATGCTGTTTTTCTTCCGTGTTCATCGGCTGTTTTTGAAGTTCTTTTAGAGAGGTGGTCATTTCGTCAATCCGGTTATCAAGAAAAGCATCCAGCCCGACATTTATTTTCAGTTCCGCTTGCACTTCCTTTTTTAGAAGTGCCAAGTCCTCTTCAAGATCTGCAAGGCTTGAAGCAGGTAAAGGAGAGGATACGAGCTCGCTTTGAAACACAACAAACTCAGCGCCGTATACGGGAAAAACAAACACCGTGAGACATAAGACAATCCCCAATAACAGCTTCAAGCGGGATAAAACAACGAATGGACTCTTCATAAAATCCCCCCGGCAATCGAATACGATTAGTATACAGCAGACGCGCGATGCCTCAATGCTTTCGCACGAAGGCTTTTTTATTTTTCTCCGAAATCAACAGTCCCACCAATGTAAGAACCGTTCCAAATAAGGCCACGGGGGTAATTCTCTCATGAAGGACAATGGCCGATGCTGCAACAGCGATGACGGGGACAAGATAAATATACACACTCGTTTTAATCGCCCCTAAAACACCCACCGCCCAGTTCCAGCTGACAAAACAGAGCGCAGAAGCACCCACTCCTAAAAAGAGAAGGTTGAATAGATTGGTGATATTGGCGAATCGGTACAACCCCCAGTGAAACTCCATGATAAAAAGTGCGGGAACCATAAAAAGCAGACCGTAGAAAAAAACCTTGCGCGTAACGCCCACAATATTATAACCAAAACGACTTATTTTTTTCATCAAAATAGAATAAAACGCCCAAATAACAGAGGCACAGCACGCCAAGAAATCTCCGAGCGGATTGAGCTTTAAAATAAAGCTGCCGTTAAACGTAATTAAGATGATCCCAATGATCGCCACGATAAAGCCCAAGAAAAACTGCGGGTGTAACTTCTCCCCATCCAGAAAAAAATGCGCCAAGATAGCGGTAAAAAAGGGGGCAATGGCGGCAATCACACCGACGTTGGACGCAAGCGTGTACGTGAGAGCAATGTTTTCTAATAAAAAATAGAGGGTCACCCCGCAAATCCCGGCAGAGATAAAAAGAATTTCCTCGCGGAAATTGGCTGTTTTCACCCTGCGCGGATAAATCAGCAAAAGACAAAAATACCCCATCACAAATCGAAAAAAAAGAATTTCTAGAGGTGCAAAATCAACCAACAGCAACTTTGTGGATGCGTAGGTGGTCCCCCAAATTAAAATAGTGATAAACGCTGCAATGTGCCCCGCTGTTTGGTTGCTGTTGTTCATGTATTTTACTCTCCTCGTTCATTCAACTGCTGTTCTTCTGCCCTCTCCTATCCAACACCGCACGCACACATGCGCGGTAATCGAGAGGACTCCGACAACCATCACAGTATGTCATAAAAGGAGGAATTATTCTTGGATGATATTGCCCAAAGAGACTTCCCACCCAATGAAAAGAGGGCCTTGCGGCATCCCCGCAAAAGCCCCCCTAATATAGTGGTGACAAAATGAAGCCTTCGTTTTTATACCGATTTTCCCAATCGATCCAAAATCACCAGATAGTCCTCTACGCTCAGGACACGAGGATTACTGCCATTGCTCAAGTTCTCAAAAGATTTAACGGCAATTTCACGATACTGATCTTTAGAGATACCGAA
>JAGPAO010000081.1 GCA_018063805.1 Synergistaceae bacterium
GGAACATAGAGAAGGGTCATCGTGATAAAAGCCGCCGCAGCCGCAGGAGAAAACAGCGGCGTAATCGCCGCAGCCAACCCCTCATCCCCCACCTTTAGAAGCGTGCCGAAAGTGCTCAGCACAATCTCCTTTGCCGCCACCCCGAAAAGCAGTGCCAGGGCGGCTACAGGCGTTCCAAACCCCATCGGCGAAAACAATGGGGCTATTAATTTCCCCAAATGCCCGATGTAACTTTCCGGGGAAGCGTACGCCACGCCGAAGGGGAAAGAAGCCCCCGCCCAGATCAGCGTTACCGCAAAAAAGATAAAGGTGCCCATCTTTTGCAAGAAGAGAGAACCGCGCTCCCAGGCAGAAAAAAACACAATCTTAGGTGTGGGGATACGATAGGGAGGAAGCTCCATAATCAGATGGGAACTCTCCCCCTTAAACAGGGTAGCCCCCAGTAATTTAGCTGAAAATACCGCCGCGGCAACACCGCCTGCGTAACAGAGAAAAAGCACTGTCCCGGCATGGCGGGGGAAAAAAGTCGCTGCAAAAAGAGCCAGAACGGGTAAACGCGCAGAACACGTCATAAAGGGAAGCACCATAAGGGTGATCATGCGATCTCGCGGCTGATCCAAAACACGCGTCCCCATCATCGCCGGAACATTACAGCCAAAACCCATCAGCATGGGGATAAAGCTCTTTCCGTGCAACCCAAGGGAGTGCATAATCCGATCCATCACAAAGGCACCTCGCGAGAGATAGCCGGAATCCTCCAACACAGCAATAAATAAAAAAAGCATAAAGATATGCGGGAAAAAGACGACGACGGAACCAACGCCGGAGATCATTCCATCAACGACAAAAGAACGAACCATCTCCGGGGCACCAAGGTAGGAAAGAGACGCACCTGCCCAGTGGCCCAGAACCGCGATCAATTTTTCAATGAGGTGAAGAATGGGATCTGCAATCAGATAGGTCAGGCGAAACATAACCCAAGCCGCCAGCAAAAAGAGAGGCAGTCCTAAGATGCGATGTGTCGCAAGGCGATCAATCTTATCGCTGATGGAAAGCCTCTCCGCAAGCGATAGGTCCCGTGTGATAACCTCAGCAGTAAGCCCCGAGAGGTAGGCCCATCGCCGTTCAATGACAGCCGTCTGCAAATCATACCCCAATCGCGCTTCCAGCGTCTGATTGCCCTCGTCGAGCGTTTTGCTGATGGCTGATAATAGCCCTGCAGAATGCACCTGTGCCAAAAGCGGTGCATCCCCCTCCGCGATTCGAATTGCCGCCAATTCAGGGGTAAGACCCATTTTTTTCGCCGGTTCCTGCAACAAATCCGTGAGCCGGCTTAAAACGGAGGCAACCGCCTCCCCATACGGAATTTTAAGCATTTGGTGTGAGACGCTGAAAGGCACTTCCTCCCGTAAAAAAATCTCGGCAATGCACGCCTTCAGTTCCTCCATCCCCACGCCGATCCTCGCAGACGCAAAAAGCACCCGACACCCCAACACCGATTCCAAAACCTTATCATCAATGCGAATGCCCTTTTTTTGCGCCACATCGTGCATGTTTAAGACCAGTAAAATGGGAAGTCCCATCTCGCGAAGCTGAACGGCAAGATATAGGCTCCGCTCCAAGTTTGAAGCATCCGCAACCGTGACGACCAATTCCGGTTTTTCTCGAAGAATGAAATCCGCAGCCACCTGCTCATCAACAGAGGCAGCTCCCAAGCTGTAAATACCGGGAAGATCGACAATCGTAATCTCCGACTCCCCAAAAACGAGAGTCCCCTCCTTGCGCTCCACCGTCACGCCGGGCCAATTGCCCACATGCTGCCGCATTCCCGTCAGAGCATTAAAAATACTCGTCTTCCCCGTATTCGGATTTCCTACAAGAGCCACGACCTTTGCTTGAGACACTAGCATCGCCTCCCGCAACAGGATCCGCCGCACCCCGCACCCGCAGAGGTAATCCAGATCAGCTCCGCCTCTGAAAGTCGCAACGAAAGTTCATAGCCGCGAAACCAGAGCGAAATAGGACCGCCCATAGGGGCACAACGCTCCACACGCACCATCGTACCGGGCACAAGCCCCATTTCAAGGATACGGCGGCGAATAGAGGGATCCCCTTTAACGGAGCAAATAACACCGCTTTGCCCCGGTTCAAGACTTGTCAGGCACTTCATATTCCGTGTTTTTGCCTCACATGGCATAGGAACACACTCCTGTTCTCTTTTTTGTTCGTAAGGGCAAACTCAAAAAAAGATAAAAAAACAAGACATCCACTCTTCTCAGTTACCGCTTACTTGCATCCACACAACAGCCGCCTCATTTTTATTCAGGTAGCGTTCTGCTCCCTGTACGCGCACCGCGATAAAATCTCCGTCAGAAACATCCGCAAGACGCTCCACTTCTGCGCCGGGAATAAAACCCATATCCAACAGGTGCTTGCGCACAATGCCGCTCGCCGTCAACCGGCAAACCACTCCGTGCGTCCACTCTCCCCCAAGGCACAGGGGAACGGGAAAGCTACCGGGAGCCTCCATGTTGCGCCTTAAATCCAAAAACCAGGGCTGTTCCTCGCGCTCCGCTTTTGTGATGGCATCGGTAAAAGCAGCCAAACGAACCTCCGTTACCTCATCTATCTCATGCTCCATCACACACGATACATCCTGAGCTTGCTTCAAGGGCAAGCCAACTACGTTGATAAAAAAATCGGTGAGGAATTCGTGCCGCCGATAGATCGCCAAAGCGCGATCCCTTCCCGCATCGGTCAGAGTGACATCTCCGTAGCGCTCATGATCCAACAAGCCGGCATCTTTCATACGCTTTAAAATTGCCGTAACCGTTGCCTTAGTAACAGACAGCTTTGCGGCAAGCTCTGTAACGGTTGCAGGGCGCCCGGAAATTTCGATTTTAAAAACAGCCTCCAAGTAATCTTCGATGCGCGCGGTTACAGCCATGGGGTGTTCCTCGCCTTCAATTATGTTTTTATAATCTAACATAAATTAACACGCCACAGCCAGTAGTGTCAAGAGAAGTTCCCGCAAAGAGGGAGTCCGATAGCTGAGCATACCGGGTAATATCGGGCATAATAAAAATAGGCTTGGACGACGGATGCCCGACTCCAAACCTATAGAACAAAACCCGTTTGCTGTCATCAAGAACACTCACGCAAAAATCAGAATTCTCCCGATTTTGCTAAAGCAGGTATCATTAAAAGACATGGAGCGAGAGCATAGAAAAGATCTTCTCTCGCTCCATATTATACAGACCCGATCGTTATTTTAATCCCCCACAGCAAGTACAGGGTCGATATTCCTCGCCGTTTTTTTAAAGAAAAACATCGCCACTATGAGGAACGCAGTACTCACCAGGCTCAATACCAAGCTGTGATGAATGGCAACAAGAGCTCCTATACCGATTCCTAACCGCTCTAAACCTTTAAGATCACGTGAAAACCATCCTTCAAAGGCCCCTGCCAACATAATCACACCCAAAAGCGAGGAGATGACGAGAATCCCTAATTGCCAAACGACAACTTTCTGCATCAAAATCATCGGATTATAGACAAATACAAAGGGCAGCAGATAGGAAGCCAGCGCAATGCGTGTCGCAGTCATACCCGTCTTTGCCGGGCTGGCTCCGGCAATACCTGCTCCCGTAAACGCCGCCAGACAAACAGGAGGGGTTAAATCCGCCATAATACCAAAGTAAAAAACAAAGAGATGCGCCGCTATCGGCAAAACGTTCATTCCTATCAGCGCAGGAGCAATGATAGTGCTACAGACAATGTAATTTGCCGTAGTGGGTAGCCCCATCCCCAAAACCAGACAGGCAAACATAGACAAAATCAGTGTCAGAAGAAGATTTCCACCGGACAAATCAATAATATTGTTGGAAATAGTGAGTCCAAGAGACGTCAGAGAGGAGGTTCCGACGACAAAACCGACCAGTGCGCACGCCAACGCCACGCCCAATGCACCACGAGCTCCCTCTTCCAAAGCTTTGACTAGTTTTGAGAAATTCATCCGTGTATGCTCGCGAAAACTACTGACCAAAATAACGGATACGACCCCGATAAAACCCGCACGCAGCGGGGTGTACTTCATTAAAAGCGTGGCAATAATAGTCAAAACAGGGATAAGCAAATGCCCATCCTCCCGCATCACCCTTCGCAGATCCGGAAGCTGGTCTTTAGGAAGCCCCTGAAAATGACTTTTCCGCGCGCGAATATGCACATTGGTAAAAATTGCCGTGTAATAGAGCAACGCCGGAATAATCGCCGCAGCGGCAATAGAAAGATAGGAAATACCGAGAAACTCGCTCATGATAAAAGCGCCCGCCCCCATGATGGGCGGCATCAGCTGGCCTCCGGTAGAGGCACACGCTTCTACCGCTCCCGCATAGTGCGCTGGATAGCCTACTTTCTTCATGAGAGGAATGGTAAAAATCCCCGTTGTCGCTACGTTAGCGACGGAGGAGCCGTTGATAGTGCCCAAAAGCCCCGACGCAACAACGGCGACCTTGGCAGGCCCCCCCGGCTTTCCTCCGGCCAAAGCAAGAGCAAGTTCGTTGAAAAATCGCGCACCGCCGCTCTGTGAAAGGAAGGCACCAAAGATGATAAACACAACCACAAAGGTGGCAGAGACACCCAATGCAAGGCCAAAGATTCCCTCCGGGGTTAAGTACATGTGCTGAATAATTCGATTGATGGAGGAACCGCGAATCTGAAACATGCCCGGGGCATAATTCCCAAAGTAACAGTAGGCCAGAAAAAACATCGCCAGACAGGGAAGGACATTCCCTACAACACGACGCCCCGCTTCAACGACGAGGGCAATAGCAAGAATACCGAGCCAAATTTCCCGCGGCAGCGGTTCTGCTCCTCTGCGGGCTATTTCATTAAAAAAGAAAATGATATATCCCACAACAAGGCCGCTAGCAGCGGCTAGAACCCAATCATACCAAGGAGTGGATGTTTTAGAGCCTTTGCTCGTGGCGGGAAAAAGAATAAAAACAGCGACGATAGCAAAGGTAAGATGCACCGCCCGCTGAATCGTGATTGGCATAGCAGCCACACCCGCTGTGTAGAGATGAAACAGAGACATGGATGCAAGCCAGACAGTAATAAACACTCCCTGCCAGCCTGACAATCGTCGGTAGCGGCTTTCAGCATCATATTTTTCTATTAGATTCGTTACAGTCGTTTCATCAATGGAAAGATCATCCACTAAACTCTTTTTTTCTTCTAACTGCACTATCGTCATCTCCTTCACAGCCAACACACTGCGGAAAAGGGTATTCACCCTCTTCCGCGAGAAACTTCTGCCGTTCATACCATTTTCGGTTAAGAAACTACTTTATGACTCCAATTTCTTTGAAATACTTCTCCGCACCCGGATGGAGCGGAATCAAAATGACCTTGACTTCCTTTGGATTCATAAAAGCCATGTTGGCTGAGACGTTGACGAGATCTTTTTTGTTGTCGAATAGAGCTTTTGTCATTTTATAGACGGCGGCAGCATCCACTTTTTCTGAAATGGAGAGAATGTTCCACGTTGCGGCAACGGGTAGCGCTGTCGTTTGCCCTTTATAGGAATTTGCCGGAATAGTAAATGGAGTGTAGTAGGGAAGTTGTGCATTCAGTTTCTTTACCAAATCTGCTTCAAGCGGGAGCAGTTTACCCGTCCCAATGGTCGTTACTTCTACCATCGCGGAGGATCCTATAGCACCCATCATGAATCCTGCGTCAATATTTTTATCTGCCAAGGCACCCGCAGTATCCCCCATTCCGAGATTTTCTGCCCGAATATCCTTATCAGGATCAATCCCCGCTATTTTAAGAAGAGCTCTTGCTGTATATTCAATTCCACTGCCCACAGCGCCAATACCGACGCGCTTCCCCTTCAAATCCTTGATGCTCTTGATATTGCTTCCAGAGGCAACCATCAGATGAATTGGTTCTGGGTAGAGAGGAACCATTCCGCGAAGATGTTTCTGGGGATTACCCTCAAAAGACTGTTTCCCATTATAGGCAAAATAATAAAGGCCATCCGTAAAACCAAGTTCAGCCTCCCCAGTGCCTATCAATTGGATATTCTGGGCCGTTCCCCCTGTTGATTGCGCATTGGCTTTCATACCGGGAACGGTTTTATTCCATATTTTCGCCATTGCGGCCCCAACGGGATAATACGTCCCACCAGTTGATCCCGTACCGATATTAATGAACGTCGCGGCACAGGCAATACCTGTGAAAAGGATGGTTACGGACAAAGTGAGGAACAATTTCATGATGTTTTTCACTCTACATACCCCCTATTCTATTTTTCAAACAAATAAAACATGCCCTCCTCTCCCGACGTCACTGTATTTATAGTGTACAACAAAAACAAACTCCGGGGAATGCAATTTATGAAACTCGACGAGTCGCAATAATATTCGTGTCACAATTCGCCGGAGAAGAGAGCAACAATTGCCCTACATCAACAGGCGCATCCACATCCAAAGCCATAATCTCCTCCATGACAGCAAATACCTTGAATAAGGGGATGGGAGAGCTTGTTCGCACACTAACGAGCGGATGGGCACCATTTCTAACCCTAACGTTAGTGGAGATCATTCGAAGCGGATTTTCAATTTCCTGTAAAAGCCACGCTTCGCCGCGATGACAACGAGCACCAGATGACGCTAAAAGGCGAGGTGGATTCCCCTCCATCACAGCGTCCATCCAACATCCATTGGGACAGAGCACACAGATAAATTCGCGAGTAACACTCACAACACCCTCACCTCCATATTCTCAAGCTCTCCGGGATTTAGGTCTTTTAGCTCTATCCAGAGCATCTCCGCAGGATGAAGCCGCGCATAGGCCTCCTCCTTCAACACGCGATTCCCGGAAAGAAGCTGCACTCTCTTTTCTTTACACGGCTCATTGACACGAAAAGCAAAAGATGTGTCTTTTCCCCATCTGATTTTCTGCGGCATAACATAACGCACCCCATGCCCCGCAGTTACAGACAACGCCGGCATCGTAATTTTATTCTCATCCATAAGATATTGCGCCGCAGCTACACCTGCACGTCCCCCCTCGCGAGAGACGTAATCAACAAGATCGTGCACATGAAGGACATTCCCGCAGGCAAAAATACCCTCCACCTCCGTCATACAGTGATCATCCACAATAGCTCCGTTGGTAACCGAATCCAACGGCACTTCTGCCTCCAACGAAAGCTCATTCTCCGGAATTAGTCCAACGGATAGCAGAAGTGTATCGCAATCAACCAAACGAGATGTTTCCATAAGGGGAACTCTATTCTCGTCCACTTGCGCAACACGAATAGCCTCCAAACGCCCCTCACCGAGGATTTCCACCACGGTAGTGTTCAGATAAAGTGGGATATCATAATCATCCAGACACTGCCGAATATTCCGCGATAAACCGCTGGAGTAGGGGAGAATCTCAAAAACGCCCTCTACTTTGGCACCTTCTAAAGTCATCCGTCTCGCCATGATCAACCCAATGTCGCCGGAACCAAGAATGCAAACACGGCGACCAGGCATAATATTCTCCATATTCACCAGAGTTTGCGCCGCTCCCGCCGTATAAATACCTGATGAGCGATGCCCCGGAATAGAAAGAGCCCCTCGCGTCCGTTCCCTGCACCCCATGGCTAAGATAACTGCATGAGCGCGAATCTCCTCGTATTTTCCATACCGACTCACCCGAAGTACTTTATCCTTGGAAAGACTCAAAACCATGCTGCTTTCCATCACAGGGATATCTAAATCATACAAACGATCAATGTCACGAATCGCATATTCAGGGCCGGATAACGCCTCTTGAAACCGGTGCAACCCAAAACCATCATGGATACACTGGTTGAGAATACCTCCAAGAAATCGATCCCGCTCAATAAGGAGTAGATCTTTACATCCGGCCTCCCTCGCCGCGATAGCAGCAGCCAGCCCTGCGGGACCTCCACCTATAATCACCAGGTCATGATGTCTTATCTTTATCCCCCCTAACGAACGTTTCCCGAAAATAATCTGGATCCATCACTCCGCAAAAAATAATCATCCGGACGATACCCATATATATCCCTTAAAATCCGCGTAATCCTGGGGAGACAAAATCCACCTTGACAGCGCCCCATCATGACTCGCGCCCGATATTTGAGCCCCACTAAAGACCTGGAACCCAGGGGATTTTCAATGGCATCCATAACCTCTTTTTGTGTCACCTGCTCGCAGCGGCAGATAACCTCTCCGTAGCGAGGATCCTGAGATATAAACTCCGCTTTCATTTTTTCAGGCAAATCGGCAAAATGCCCCACAATACCGGGACGCTCCGCAATAAAATCCTCCCGCAGTTCCAGAGGAAAATACGACCTCACCATATCCCTCACTTTTTGAGCAATAGCGGGAGAACTGGTAAGCCCCGGACTTTCAATACCAACAAGATGGATAAATCCGGGAATCTCCGGACGAACTTCTATAATGAAATCCGCATTCCCGCCCAGTTCCGGCGGAGTTCGTTTGGGGCGATTACCGGCAAAGCTCCTGATAAAATCAGATACTTTTAAATCAGATAGGAAACGTTGTCCTTCTCTGCGAAGTTGCTCCATCACCATAGCGGTGCTGCGGTAATCTTCTCGTGCCCCATCGCTAAAATAATCCGCACTGGGCCCGATTAGAATATTTCCATCCACCGTAGGCGTAAGATGTATCCCAAGCCCCGGATCATTCGGCCCCGGAACAGGATAGACAAGTGTTTTAAGCGAACCGGCAAGGCGTTTATCCAAAACATAGTACTCCCCGCGACAAGGCCATATTTGGAATCCCTTTACCCCCACCATACCGCTAACCGTATCACTACTGAGCCCCGCAGCGTTAATCAACACTTTGGTATTAAAATGCTTTCCTGTTCGGGTGATAACGTCAAAACCACCCGTTGAATGCACCTGCACACCGCAAACTTCCTCACCTAGGTGGTAACAAACACCATTTGCATGGGCATTCTCCGCAAGTGCGACTGTTAGCCCATACGGAGAAAGGATCGCACTGCTTGGAGTCCACAAAGC